>CAZSKF010000043.1:0-16320 GCA_964607405.1 uncultured Proteiniphilum sp.
TGAAAAAGAGGCCTTTTTGAGCATTTTACTAACAGGCATTAACACAATCGCCGCTTATTTTGCATTTCCTTCACGGATGATTGTTAAAAAAGGGCTTTTTCATGGCTGGTCCAATTGTGGACGGGATGAAAAAAAGGTTTTTCATGCTTGTCCAATATTGGACGGAGTGAAAAAGAGGCCTTTTTGAGCATCTTGCTAACAGGCATTAACACTCTCGCCGCTGATTTTGCATTTCCTTCACGGATGATTGTTAAAAAAGGGCTTTTTCATGGCTAGTCCAATTGAGGAAAGGTAGAAAAAAAAGTTTTTCATGCTTGTCCAATATTGGACCAGGCGAAAAAATAGATTTATGGTTAAACCAGAATTAGGAAATATGAAAAAACAATTGGCTGCTTGAATGGTATTAATACAAAAAAATAGGGACAGAAAAATTTCCCGTCCCTATAACCATGTTTACAATCGCACTTTATGATTGCCCCCCCTATTTCACCAATTGAAGCTCTTTGATGATATGAGGTGCATTCATTATTTTGTCTATAGTATAAAGCACATAACGAATATCCACGCTAATGGTGCGCTGCATGTCAGGGCCAAAGATGATATCGCCACTTAGTGCCTCCCAGTTGCCGTCAAATGCAAGGCCAATTAGCTCAGCTTTGCCATTCATCACAGGGCTGCCCGAGTTTCCTCCGGTAATATCATTGTCCGATAGGAAGTTTACGCGAAGCGTTCCATCTTCTGCCGCATACTGACCATAGTCTTTAGATTTGATTGCATCAATCACATATTGTTGCAAGTCAAACTCAGGGTCTCCTTCTTTATATTTCTCAAGAATTCCTTTCTCGGTGGTGTAGTAGTTATACCAAGCACCATCATAAGGCACATATCCTTTTACCGAGCCATAGCTCATACGCTGAGTGAACGTAGCATCAGGATAGAAATCTTTTTTGTCATCCATCTCCATCAATGCAGCTATCAAGTTGCGCTCGCCCGACATGATATTCTCATATGCCGAAAGCATATTTCCCGAAATCTCATAACCCATATCTTTTGTGGAAAGTGCCAACTGCATTGCAGGGTCTTTTGTCAAAGTCTCAGTATCGGCAGTTTTAAGCAGCTCTAGCAAATCCTCAAGGTTGGTAAATTTGCTGTTTGCAAACAACCAGTCGGCATATGCCTCATAGCTTCCGCCAAACTCATCGTTTATTGTTTGATAAATATCAGGGTGATATTCTGCAGGAACACGCTTGGCGTATAGGTCCATCAACGAAACCACCACATCATGATCAAGGCGTGGCTCATAGTTTTTGTAAGCCTCCAGGATTCTGTCGTTAATAAAGTCAGACTTCTCCTCATCTGTTCCACCCGGATTAAACTGCAATATAGTATTTGCAAATCTTATCAGCTCAATACCGTTATTAAATGTCTCCATAAAATAAGTAGCATACTTAGCATTCTCTGCCGAACCTTCATATGTATCTTTAAGTGTAGATAGCAAGTTGCCATACTTCTCCTTGCTCTGTGCCGAGCTCTCAATCCATGTATTCAATCTGGCTTCCAATGCTTGTTTTTCAGCCAAAACGCCCAATTTTGTAAGAGCCTCATTCATACCCATCGAGTTTTTCCAGTAGTTGGAGCTTCCCGCATATTTGTTGGCATACTTTAGGCGAATAGTATCGTTTTGTGTCATCTCGCTCCACCAGATATCTTGCTTCACACCCCTCACCTCAATACGAGGTTTGTTTTGCGATTCCATCATTTGTTTGATACCAAATGAAGATAAATAGCGCTGTGTGCTACCCGGATAACCAATTGTCATGGCATAGTCGCCATCAGTTACACCAGCCAGCGAAACGGGCACCACATATTTAGGTTGGTAAGGCACATTATCCTCAGCAAATCTTGCAGGCTTGTTGTCTTTGTTGGCATATACTCTAAATACAGAGAAGTCGCCCGTGTGGCGCGGCCACATCCAGTTGTCGGTATCACCACCATATTTACCAATAGATGATGGAGGCGTAACCACCAGTCTGATGTCTCTAAACACATCATAAACCACCTTATAGTATTTATTGCCCGAATAGAAAGGAATGATGCGAGCCGAAGTAAACGGATCATCCTCATATTGATCTACCAGCAAGTCAGAGATAGAGTCAATAACGTTGGCACGCTGAATTTCGGTAAGACCAGCAGGCACTTGCGCTAAAATTTCGTTTGACACATCCTCCATGCTTCTCAAAAACTGAATTGTAAGCCCATCAGCATAAAGCTCATCGGCATGCTTATCGGCTTTAAAACCATTTTTTAGATAGTCGTGCTCCACAGCACTCAGTTTCTGAATGGCACCATAGCCACAGTGATGGTTAGTGAAAATCAGTCCCTGCTCAGAAACTGCAACACCCGTGCAGCCTCCGCCAAAGATAACCACTGCATCCTTTAGCGACGAGTTGCTCTCATCATACAATCTGTCTATTGGGAACGTAAATCCCAATTCTTTCATTCGCTCCACGCTCTGGCGATTCAGCTCCTTCAAGAGCCACATGCCCTCGTCGGCTTTCACCATCACTATAGCCAAAAGGGCAAAAGCAATTGATAAAAAAGTCTTCTTCATTAAAATGTGATTTTATTTGAGTAAATATATATTTAGTTCTATTTCTTAGTTCCAAAGTATTTGCCAATAATTGGCAATTCAGACAAAGGTAATTCTTTTTTCACAACCACCACCGCATACAAGCCAACAAACATTGTATTGATTGCCAACCTCAACCAAACATTATCAACGTAAGTATGTGACACTTGTATTGCACCAAAAAGCACCAAGGCAATCAGTGAGAAAAACATTGCCGTTTTCAAATTATAGGGTATGGGATAATGCTTTTGTCCCAAAAAGTACGACACAACCATCATCACCAAGTTTGCCACAAAAGCCGCCCACGCGCAGGCCATATAACTATGTGTGGGAATAAAAATAAGCTGAATGGCAAGCGTCACCACAAATCCCATTATCGACATATATGCACCCCAATGGGTTTTGTCAGTAAGCTTATACCACAATGAGAGATTGAAGTAGAGCCCAAAAAAGAGCTCGCCAAGCATCACTATGGGCACCACCTTCAGACCTTCATGATAGTTGCTGGGAATCAAAAACTTTATCACGTCGATATATCCCATCGTAAACAAAAATATCAGCAGCCCCAATATCAAAAAGTATTTTGAAGCATCGGCATATGATTTCACCGACTTGCCCGACGAACTCTTATCGCGCGCAAATATAAATGGCTCAAAGGCATATCGAAAAGCCTGCGTAAACATCACCATGATGATAGCAATCTTAAAGCTCTGCCCATAAATGCCCAATTGCGTGAGCGCATCACTTTTGTCGGGATACAAAATTGGGAAGATAATTTTATCCATGGTTTGATTCAACACCCCCGCAATTCCCAAAATCATTATCGGAAATGAATATCTTAGTATCTGAGAAAGAAGTTTTTTGTCGAATCTATATTTTATGCGGAGCTCGGGTAGCAAAAACAAGAATTGCGAAGCTGAAGCCATCAGGTTTGAATACAAAATATAATCCACACCATTGCTTATATCGTACCATCCAAACATCGATGGATTAATATCCCGAAGCTTGGGCGCAACGATGAAGAAAAACAGATTGAATATTATTGTAAGTATCACATTCAGCATTTTGATGAATGCAAACTTTACTGGCCTTTGCCTAAATCGCAAATAGGCAAAAGGGATTGAGGCCATCACATCAATGCCCAAAATAAGAAGTATAACCACCAGATAGTGTGGCTTTATTGCCATTCCAAATCCGCTTAGGGCTCCCGATAGAGGATTGATAAACGAAAAAGCAAGCACCAAAAACAATACCGTGGTGCTAAATATAGATATCAGCGTGGTAGAATATACCACCATAGGATCTTTTTCTTTATTGGCAAAGCGGAAAAAACCTGTCTCCATGCCATAGGTTAGCACCACCTGCAATAGGGCCACGTATGCATAAAAGTTGGTTATAGCTCCCATCTCGGCCCTTGTTTGCAACGCAAAAGCCCAATACAGCCCCAAAAGCCAACTCAACAGCTTTGGCACTATACTGCTCACTCCATATATGGCAGTTTCTTTTGCCAAAATCTTCATCTCATTTGCCATTCTCTATTTCTCTTTTTTGTATGAATCACAAAATTAATCTAATTCAATTGATATCCATATGTAAATGGGGTGTTGTTTCGCAATTCTCAACTCATGATTTTTAATAGGCAACGCCATTATTAAATACATTTAACATTCACTTTTGGCCTAAATGTGAATAATATCAAAACAAAAGGCTATATTTGTAGTTAAATAGTGTTCCACTGCTGATAATCAACAAACAAGCAAAGTGGCAAAACCATTCCGGAAGTTTGTGGTGATAGTTAGGCGAGCGCAAATCCATGTATAATTTCCGCGCAACATAGTTCGGAGCTTGGAAAACATTGTTTTCACCCTTTTTTCTATCACCCGAAACACTCAAATTAACAGTATTTGAGCAAAAAATAAATTCACGAGGTGGAAAAACCTAACCGGACTTAACAATTGGATAGTTTGGCGCTTGGCGAACAATGAAGAAAATCTGTGCAACATTGATTCGAGCTCGGAGAACATCCACCACAACTCGTTCATCACCATATTTTGCTCTCCAAACTATGTTGGACGGTGGTGAGATATTGTTTTCTTAACAAAAATGTTTTCGATACAGCTCTTTTTTAGTTAATATCACGTAGCAAACAATCACCACGAGCCCACAAACATCATATTTCGGAGGGAAAACAATCACCATAATCTGCGCAACATTGTTTTGAGGCCGGAGAACAATGTATAATATCCGCACATAATTGTTTCGAGACCGGCGAACGGTGTATAATATCCGGTCGTAAAATCGTTTTTATTGGCGTAACATTTAATTTACGTAACATTTAATTACCCCACTCGTAGGGGCGGACGGTGCCGTGTGCGCCCCTACACATATCCGATACACGGTAATGGAACGATATACGTATCACGAATCCACGAAACAACGAACCACGAATCCACGAATCCACGAAACACGAAACAACAAACCCACAAAATCACATATTATACACTTTTAATTAGATAGATACGTCAATTGTCAAAAAAATCGGTTAATTTTGTGCTTTTGAAAAAAATGACAATTTGGGGCAGAGTGATAAGTGCTTTTTTGAATTCTATCCCGTTACTTTAAAAAAATTATGACAATACAAGACGCTTTTAAAAAAATCGTATCACATTCTAAAGAGTACGGATTTGTTTTTCAATCTAGTGAAATATATGATGGCTTAGGAGCCGTTTATGACTATGGACAAATGGGCGTGGAGCTCAAAAACAATATTAAAAAATATTGGTGGGACAGCATGACGTTGCTATATGAAAACATTGTTGGTATAGACTCTGCAATTTTTATGCACCCCACTGTGTGGAAAGCCTCAGGTCACGTAGATGCTTTTAACGACCCGTTGATTGACAACAAAGAGAGCAAAAAACGCTATCGCGCCGATGTGCTTATAGAAGACCACATGGCTAAGATAGACGACAAAATAGAGAAGGAGGTAGAAAAAGCAAAGAAACGCTTTGGTGAAACTTTCGACGAGAAGATGTATCGCGAAACCAACCCTCGTGTGATGGGTTACCAAGAAGAGCGCGACGATATTCATGCTCGTTTTGCAAAAGCACTCAATGATAGCAATTTTGAAGAATTGCGCCAAATCATTATTGATTGCGAAATTGCTTGCCCGATCAGCGGCACGCGCAACTGGACTGAGGTGAGACAATTCAACCTTATGTTCTCTACCGAAATGGGTTCTACCGCCGATGGCGCAATGAAGGTATATCTTCGTCCTGAAAATGCACAAGGTATTTATGTGAACTTCCTAAACGTGCAAAAAACAGGACGTATGAGAGTTCCTTTTGGTATTGCACAAATTGGTAAAGCATTTAGAAACGAGATTGTGGCTCGTCAGTTTATTTTCCGTATGCGTGAGTTTGAGCAGATGGAGATGCAATTCTTTGTTGCTCCGGGCGAAGAGCTTGACTGGTTTGAATACTGGAAAGGTGAGAGACTAAAATGGCACCAAGCACTGGGCTTTGGTAATGAGAACTACCAGTTTCACGATCACGAAAAAATGGCTCACTATGCTAATGCTGCTACTGATATTGAGTATCGCATGCCATTCGGATTTAAAGAAGTAGAGGGTATCCACTCGCGCACTGACTTTGACTTGGCACAACACGAAAAATATTCAGGCAAGAAAATGCAATATTTCGATCCTGAGAAAAACAAATCATACATCCCATACGTAGTTGAAACTTCTATCGGTCTCGACAGAATGTTCCTTTCTATTCTTTCAGGCTCGTATGATGAAGAGAAGCTTGATAACGGAGAAACTCGCGTGGTGCTAAGACTACCCGCACAGCTTGCTCCTGTCAAACTGGCAATATTGCCACTTGTGAGAAAAGATGGACTACCTGAAAAAGCAAGAGAAATAATGAATACTCTTAAGTATGAGTTTGCTTGTCAGTATGACGAAAAAGATAGTATCGGAAAGCGTTATCGTCGTCAGGATGCTATCGGAACTCCATTCTGTATCACTATCGACCACCAGTCGCTAGAAGACAATATGGTAACTATTCGTAACCGCGACACTATGAGCCAAGAGCGTGTATCTATCGATTCACTAAAAACAGTAATTGGCGATCAGGTGGATATGAAGAGTTTATTGAAAAAACTAGTTTAGAAACAACAATCATATGAAAAAACTATTACTATTATCTTTTATCACCTCGTTGTTCATCTTTGCATCTTGCGATAAGACTGAAACATTTGATGATACAAGAATGCTTGACAACGAAGCTGCATTTGCTAAAATAACAGCAGATGCGGCATACAAAAAAATAGAGTCCAAAACTAAGATCGGACATATAATGTACAAGGTTTTGGAAGAAGGACCCGAGTCAGATGTCAGCCCTCTTTTCAACGACCGAGTTAAAGTGATTTATACAGGTTGGTACAAACAGCTTTGGATAAAAGATGGCGAGTTTAGAGAAGACGAGTTTACCGGAGACGATGGCAATGTCTTCAAAAACAAAGTTATATTTGACAGCACAGCCGACAGAAACGATGAGCCTAGCGTATTTGCTGTAAACGGCGTGGTTGATGGTTTTTCAACAGCATTGCAACATATGCATGTGGGTGACAAATGGGAAGTATGGATTCCGTGGAGATTAGGATATGGAGCATCCGGCAACACAGGCATACCAGCATTTAGCACTTTAGTTTTTGAAATAGAACTCGTTGAAATAGTAGGATAATACCTACAACGACAATAAAAATTTTTCAATGGCACTCCTCACTTGTGGGCGAGTGCCATTGAATTTATTAACCATTATGGTGAATGCATATTGCTTGCCTCCATCCATCAAATATCCCGAATAGCAATGCACACCACCTATACTGCCGCTTTTGGCTATAATTTTGCCGTCATATCTGCTGTTTTTAAGGAAATTGCGCAACGTGCCATCCCTTCCCGCCTTGGGCAAAGATTCAAAAAATGTTTGCGAATACACACTCTCATTGTGCATAAAAACCAAAATATCTGTAAGAAACTCAGGGCTGAAAGCATTTTGAGGAGCAAGCCCCGAACCATCATGCAGTGTTAGCGAAGATGTGCTCACACCTTTGCGATTCCAAAAAGACTTGATGAAGTCAACCCCATTTTGCAATGAAATAAGCTTTGCGTCATTCTCATTGCCAATAGTTCTTATCAGGTGTTCGGCATAATGATTATTACTTGTCACATTCACTTCGCGCACTATCTCCTTCAGGGGTGGCGAAATGTGGGTATGCAGCTTCACGCCAACTTGATATGATTTATTTGTGCCCGACATAAACTCATCCTGAACTGTTCGCACTCCACTTATCTTTATGTCTGAGCGTTGTAGATATTCCGCAAGCGTTTCTCCCAAAAACAATCCCGGATTGGGGATATCTCCCTTAATACTAAACTCTCTCCTACCCGATGGTATATTTCCTCTTATGGTTCGATCGTTAGAAAAAGGGGCTCCATATATATAGCCATTATCGGCCCCGGTAGTGTTGAGCGACAAGAAGTTGTGAAAAACAATATCCCTCATCTCAGGCTCAGTGCGAATTATTCTGGGTCGAGAACTGGGATTTGTGGTGTCAAAGAATAGTTTATACGTATTATCAAAAACACTGATGCCATAGCTACCCGCAGCATAATAATTGCCAAGATCTATCCACGTCCATTCGGGCGATACACCTTCATAGCCAAACAGATTATCCACCACCAATATTTCATATTCGCGATTGACAGCCAACTCCCTTTTGGCGGCAGAGGCTACATTAATAAAAAATGAATTAGGATTTATATCAATTGCCGAACTGCCCAGAGTGGGATCGCCGGCGCCCAGCACCAATATACGATTTGGATTTTCGGCATCTATTCCCACCACCGTTTCATATCTGTAATTTTCGCCCAGCATTTCCAGCGCTGTGGCGGTAGTAATCACCTTTGTGATAGAAGCCGGCGTAAGCGATTTTTGAGCATCGTGGCTCACCACCTTTTCGCCCGTTTTCATATCTACCACCTGCACGCCCACCGAAGCATGGCGAAGCGCAGGATTATTAATAAACTGATGTAATGCTGTTTGCGATGCTGCCGAGAAAGCAATTAGCCACAACGACAGAACGGATAGTATAGAAATCTTACTCATTGACAATTATGTTTTGGGCAAAAATAATCAAAATGATTCGGTTTTCAATAAATCATTTATTCTCACAAATTCATATCCTCTGCTTTTCAATTCTTTTATCAGCTTGTCTAGTTGCTTATAAAACTTGTCTGTTCGTTTGGCATCTGTGCCAATGTGCGACAATAATATATAACCATTAAGCCCCTCTAAATCATCTTTTTCAATAATATTTGAATATATCTCAGCCGAAGAACGATAGTTTTTCATATCAGGCGTGGTATAGTCTGCATTAGAGCCTGTGCCGG
Source organism: uncultured Proteiniphilum sp. (assembly GCA_964607405.1). GTDB lineage: Bacteria > Bacteroidota > Bacteroidia > Bacteroidales > Dysgonomonadaceae > Petrimonas. Next base: position 9,084 of record CAZSKF010000043.1, read on the forward strand.
GCGTGAAGTTCACTATCTGTACATTATGCTCTGCTGACCAATCACTTATCTGTTGGTTATACCACTCATAGGGAGGCATAAAAAACCTTGGTTCAGAAACTATCACATCACTTTTCTCCATTGCCTCATAATTTTCAAACAAGTCTTTTTCAAATTCCTCTTTTGATATCAGTGTTTTGCTTCTGTCTTCCCAATCGGCATACAGAATATGCTTATCAGAATGTGGCGCCATATAGTGCCCATCTTTTGATAATGACTTGGATAGTGATGTATGTTTTCTGTAAAATTCTCCTGTCAAAAAGAAGCTTCCTTTTACTTTGTGCTTTTTCAAAGCAGCTTTTATTGTTGTGCCACCATCGGCAAACTCGTGACCTGTGAATACCAGTGCAATTTGCTTTTTAGTTTTGTTGCCTCTTATAATACCTCCTTCTACCATCTTAGGCTTCTTAGCCTGTGAGGCAAGATATCCAAAATAATAGGTAAGTGATGCTGTGCCATCCATTGTGGGTTCATTGGTAGAATAATCAGCAAAATCATCATGATATACCACCAAGTCCGACTGAAAATCGGCATACATATCTTCATTTGCAAGGTAAATACCTATCAGGCTGCTAAAGATTGAGTTATAGATTGGTCCATCTACTATTCCGCCTGTTATTGGCATATTGTGCAAATGGGTGAAAGCCGAATGTGGGTCGGTGGGTGTATCACCATTCTCGGGATAGCCCACAATCATAGATGTGCCCCAGGGATTGCAACCAAACAACCAGTCGCGCATCGACATTTCTAATTCCAAAAACGAATCATCATTCGTTAGTTCGTGATAGAGTCTGCATTGTGTGATGAAGCCCACTGTAAGATTATTTGAACACCATATAAACGGAATCCCATTCAAGAAAGCATCACCTTGCGCTCTGTCTTTCACTCGCTGAAGACCACTTCGCATATTGCGGATAAATTCATTTTTTGATTTGATATCATTCTTTTGGTTTGCTATGTGATAGTGCCCCAGGTTTACAAACGGATACCATTGATAGTGCCTTGCCGAATCTGCTCCCATCCAGGGGGTTACCGGCTCTAGGCGGCCATAGTTGACGGCATCTTTAAGGTATTTTGAATCGTCAAATAGTGAATATAACTCCATAGCGGCAAGCTCCATATCATCTGCCCAGTTATCTTCTTCATAAAAGTAAGGTGCACCACCCGGTGCGGTTTGTGATACTCCCGGATTTGATGCGCCAGTGATGTATGCATCTTTAGCTTTTTGTTGTAGCAGCTCTGAAAATTCAGGATAGTATTCTGCCAAAACTTTAGAACCTAATGCAAATGATGAGGCATATTTACCTAGAGTGGAGGCCATGCCTGTGCTTCTGTTTTTGTGACTGAATAATCCCTGAGGTTTAGGGCTCACAAAGTAAACAGGTCTGTCTTTTCCTTCGCCCCATCCATAATCTACCATTTGCTCGTTTGGCAAAACAAAGCCTTTGTGGTCCCGGTCGTCTGCCAGTTGGTTAAAGTAGGTATCCGCATCGGGATTCATTTTCACCAACCAGTCCAAGCCCCATTTTGCCTCATCCAAAATGTCGGGAATGCCGTTGGCTCCTTCATCTCCATTAGCATCATATTCATCACCAAAGGCTTCGGGGTGTTGCATGTATGCAAATAGCATTTGATACACTGCATTGGATGTAGTGGCAACGTATTGTAAATAGTCTGAAGCGTCGTGCCAACCGCCCGTCACATCAAAGTGAAGTCCGTTTCGAAGGCTGTCGGGGTCTGCAACTGTTATTGCATCATGTACATGGCACGAGTCTTTTAGATAGGGATTGTATCCACATCTTTGTTGACGCATATATTTTAGTGGTATTTCTGAAGCACCAGCATATATTTCATCACAAATCTTAAAAGTGGGTGACACTATATCTCCTACTTTTATATAGTATGTTCCGCGAGTATTGAAATCTGAGAAGTTGAGTCGTGCAGAGGATTCGAATGCAGGCTGTTTGCCCGTTTGTGTTATATTGGTTCCTTTATAAACCATCTTATCGGTTGTTTTGTCAATAATCTCGAACTCTAATATATCTGTTACACTTTTGCTAATCCAAACTGCCACTTTTATATCATTTTCAAGATATCCAATTTGGTTGACACGAATCCATGATTTGTTTGCAAAACCACTTGCAACAAATAGCAGTCCCAGAATTAATGTTATAGTCTTTTTCATATATAATATATTTAATGTGTCATTTGATTAAATGCAAAGAGCATCCATCACGGATGCCCTTTGTAATTTAATCAGTTAAGTTGTATTTTAATTCCAACCCGGAGTTTGGGTTAATGTATATCCCTTATCCTTATATTGATTTATTTGAGCTTGTCCTATTGGAGCCAAATAAACACGCGAGTCAAACGATTGACGATCGGTAGAACCTTCAATCACGTAGTAACCTACCATATCAGCACCATTGCTTCCATTATATGTCACAATAGTTCCATCTTCTTTTTTCACTCTTAAGAGTCCTACTTTTTCAGAAACCAAGTAAGATGGCAACTCTTCGCTAATATTAATCCATAAGCCCAGTAATAGTTCAGGATTTTTTGTTGCGCTCATGTAATCAATCTTCTTCCATCTCTTAATATCCAAAAGTCTTGAATATTCAAAAACAAACTCCATTCTTCTTTCTCTTCTGATTTCCCAGATAAGTGCAGGCACATCGGTGTCTCTATCAGGATCATCAGGTAGTGCCGCTAATGTCATAGGAGCTGTCTTTTCTACTCCTTTGCTTATTGCTTCTGCATCAAGAGGTCTATTTCTGATTTTATTGATAGACTTGTCAATATCTGTTTGAGATACGGCAGAACCGCCCATAGTTGCAAGTTCGGCTTTTGCTTCAATCCAGTTTAGCAACACTTCCGAATACCTCATCACAGGGGCATCATTTGTATTTGTGTTACTTCCATAAATAGATGGAATATTTCCTGAGTTCCAATGTGTTGGTCCTTCTCGGTCTATAAACTTGCTTGCATATAGCAATGAAGCCGACTGAACTTTGGGTACATCTTGGAATGTTGCTTCAAAGCGTGGGTCGCGGGTTTTAATCATGTTTTTAATGTCAAGAGCATCGGCATTTTCTACAGATGATAGCTTATATGGCTGTCCGTCATTACACAAAAATGCTTTTGCCAAAGTAAGGTTTGGTGCAGATGATTGACTCTCGTATGCATTTGAGTATGAAGCAACGTGATGAGTAACACTTTGTGCTGCATCGTAGTGGCGATACATTAGCATCTCTTTATTGCCTTTCAAATCTTGTGATCCAAACAAGCTTCTGAAATCTGTGTCAATATCATAAAGACCGCTGTCTATTACATAGTTGCCTGCAGATATGGCAAGGTCTAAATATTTTTGAGCACGCGTATTATCATTGTTATGATATTTCTGCCATGTGCCTTCAAACAGCATTATCCTGGAAATAAATCCTGCAACGATATATCTGTTAAGCACGTTGTCGCCGTCACTAAGACGCACATTTTCAAAAGCAAATTTCAAATCGTCATAAACCTTATCCATTACCTCGCCTCGTGGTGTGCGATCTTTGTACATATTATCTTTGTCTGATTCAGAAATAAGATCATCATAATATGGAACATCGCCAAACACGCTTACTAATCTGTGATACTCAAAACCACGGAAAAAACGTGCAACACCCATCCAATGATTATAGGTCTCCTCATTTACATTGTTGACTGAGATATTTGCCAACCTATTAATAAACAAATTAGACTTTCTAACCCATGCAAAGTTCCAGTTAGGACCTGCATATTGTATAAGCATATCAGGCGCTTCCGATGTGCTTCCGCGGGATGATGGAACACTGGATTCGAAGTTTGACTGAACATTAGTGTTTGAAAAATCATCACTAAAATAATATCCTCTTAGAGGGGCATAAGCCACACCCCATGCTGAATTATATCCAACGAAATAGTTGACATAAAAGCCATTCGCAAAAAGTCGCAAGTCTGTTTCTGTACGCCAGTACGTGTCATCGTTCATATCATTGCGCTGTGGTCTGTCTAAAACATCTTCACAGCTGTTGAAGATTAGAATGATGCTTGCCAATAGTATAAATAATATATTTCTTTTCATTGTGCTAGTCCTTTAAAATGTAATTTGTACTCCTACCGAACCACTCTTGAAAGTTGGTGTTCCAACTCCTGTGCGTCCTAAATTATAATTGCTTGAATTAAACATTGAATAACCTGAAACCTCTTCCGGATCAACTGGTAATCCATTTAGATTATCGAATGTCCAGAAATTCTCTAACGACACATATAATCTCACTTGTTTAAGCATTACTTTATCCAAAGCAGATTGTGGCAAAGAGTATCCCAATGTGATATTTTTAAGTCTCAAATAAGCCATATTAAGCAAATAGCGTGACTGCACCTGCATATTATTGCCTGTGTTAGCTCCTGCCATATTATATGCTGCTGGGTAAAAAGCATTAGTTCTGTCGGGACGCCAGAAATCACCGGCTATAGCTTGTGGCATTGCACCGTCTGAAGCGTGAAAACCTGGAATAGCCAAGAATCCGTTACCCCAAATTGAGCGCTTGCCCACACCTTGGAAGAACATAGAGAAATCAACTCCGTGCCAGTCTGCACCTAGTCTTAGTCCATACTCAAAACGAGGAGTAGAGTTTCCAATTATCTCAAGGTCACCATGATCGTCTATCAAGCGGCTACCATCATTCAATTCACCATCTCCATTTAGGTCCACAAACTTAACGTCACCAGGGCCAAAGAAGAAGTTGGAGCTATTTTGTAAGAATACCTGATACACAGGTTTGCCATTTTGATCTGTTAACTTATATGCAGTTTTGCCGGCATATTTGCTGCTTTCGGCTTCTGTAAGAGTGATTAATTGCGGCTTACCATCTGAACCAAGAACAAAGTCTGCATTTTGATACAACCTATCAGTTCTGTAGCCCCATATTTCACCATATTTTTTACCAACATACCATCCGTCGATACTTTTTGTATCACCATATTTTTGGATAGTAGTCATAGCATCCGAAAGTGTTCCCATAACATTGATTCGAAGTCCATTCTCAAATCTGTGGTTATAGTCAACAGCCAGCTCCCATCCTTGTGTACGAAGCGATCCGAAGTTGCCTTTTGGAGCACCTGTTCCGTATGTTAACGATACACCTTCACCAGGAACAATCATATTCTTGGTATTTCTTCTGTACCAGTCAAAAGTTACACCTAAGCTATTATCTATAAATCTGAAATCAACACCCACGTTGGCAGTTTCGATATCTTGCCAGGTAATTTCTGTACTAACGGCAGCTGGAGTTCCAACCACTACTGTTTTGTCGCCACCCGGTTGCAACCAGGCAGACTGGCTTGTTGACATAGTAGGTACATATAGGTGATTTGGAACCGTTTGGTCACCAATAGTACCCCACGAACCTCTAACTTTCATGGATGAAACTACAGGAGTTATCCAATCCATCCAAGCTTCTTCTGTCACTCTCCAACCCGCAGAGAAAGATGGGAACCATCTCCACCATAGTCTTTCAGGGAACTTGCTACTACCATCATATCTCAAGTTTGCCTCAAGCAAATACTTATCTTGGAACGAGTAATTAATACGTCCAAAATATCCAAGTTGTGCATCCCATCTGGTGTCACCACCCGAAGTTTGAGTACCTAGAGCTTTTCCAAACTGGGGATCAGTAATATCTGCCAAGTCACCTTTTTGCGACCAGTTTGTTCTGGCATCATAGGTAACGCGGTTCATACCTACAAGGAATTTGAAGGCGTGCTGATCTTTAATATTTAAATTATAAGTAGTGAATAAGTTTAACGTATTAGTTACGCCGTTTAGTACAAATCTGTAAATATGGTCGGGGTTTGCACCATGAGCTGTATATTCTGACAAGCCTAGCTGATAAGCAGCCATTGCACCAGCAGTGCCCGAAGAAACACTCTCGCCCCTGTCATTAACATATATTCTATTGCCCGAAGCATCATTAAAAGGAATAGCGCCACCCCATGAGTTTAGAGCAGTATATCTGGTTCCCAGGCGATTGTTGATATATGTTTGATTTGCATTTGTAAAGTCAAAGTCAACTGTCCAATTATCTGTTAGCTTAACTAAAGCACCGATATTCACATTATAATACTTATCCTCAAAATTAGCAGTATTAGCCTGAAGAGTCTCTGAGTGTGGACTTCTTATCAACTCACCATTTTCATAGCCCATTGGTTGAATTGGTCCCCAGCGATAAAGATAAAGCCAAGGGTCGGCAGTAGTACTATTTGTTACATAAGGATAACGCTTATCTCTATTAGAGTAAATAGCACCCGCACGCAAAGTTACATATTTGCTAAGTTCAGTGCTCAATCTTAGAGTACCATTATATCTGGTAAAATCATCATGCTTTGCGGGTTTCATCATACCATTTTGATGAACATAACCCAAACCAACGCTATATGATGTTTTGCCACTCTTTCCATTTACCGATAGGTCATGAGTATTAGTTGGCGCCCACTCTCTCACCATATAATCATAAGGATCATAGGTGCGAAGTCCTAATTTGCGATTATTGGCATCTACATACCAGTCACGTCCAAATACCATCGGATCTGATGCACCCAGATGGCCATAATCTTTATGCCACTGGATTGATTTTTCATAACTCTCTCGTGTTACCTGCCAGAAGGCACCCATAACCGACGAGCCTACCCTTTCAGCAGACAATACCGAATACTCCAAAGCATCTAGGCGAGCCATATCCATCTTTTTAGATATGTTTTGCCACGACACATTTGCAGAATACTGAACATCAACTCTATCCTCTTTTGCTCCTTTTTTAGTGCTGATTAATACCACACCAAATGCTCCTTTTGCACCATATATAGATGCAGAAGCGGCATCTTTAAGAATTGAGATAGACTCGATATCATTAGGGTTTACTACTTGAATACTTGGAATTTCCACGTTGTCTAATAAAATAAGAGGTTGCGCGCCCCCTTCAAAAGAAGCAAGTTGTCCCCTTATTTTGATTAATGGATCGGAGCCAACCTCACCACTTGGTATTACCACCGACAAGCCTGGTGTAGATCCCTGAAGACCACGACCCACATCCGCTATAGGACGGCTGTCCAACGTCTTCTTAACATCCACAGACGAAACAGCACCTGTCAAATTTTCTTTTCGCTGAGTTCC
>CAZSKF010000044.1:0-9538 GCA_964607405.1 uncultured Proteiniphilum sp.
CACTACAAAGGGGATGTAGATATCATTTTCTTCAAAATTGTGGAGAAAACTATAGTCATGGAGTATGACGTTGGTGTCTATAATGAAATTCTTTTTGGTTGGCATAACTGTTATATTTTTATGGTTAATTTGTTTGATCTAATTTATAAACGTATTGCAACTTAAATTTGTTGCTTGTTTACTCCTGCCAATTCTCAAAAAGAAGAATCAATTTTTAATATTTAATTGTTTGCCATCTCTTCTGATCGTTTTTTTGCTGCATCCAATACTCCTTCAAAGTGTTTTGATATGTCATGTTTCACAAAGTAGTCTAACCCCGCTTGTGTGGTACCGCCTTTGCTGGTTATATTTTTTATTAGATCTTCAATACTAAACTGTTGTTGATTTTGAGAAAAGTATATTGTAGTGCCTTGTGTTAGCTCTAGCAATAGCTCATCCAATAGTGTGCCGGGTAGATTGAGTTCATTCATTTTATCTTTAAAGATTTGTATGAATGATAAAATAAAGGCAGGACCACTTCCAAAAATTGAAGTGAAAAGATCGAAACCTTCTTCGCTTAGTTGAACAGCCTTTCCTAATTTGGCAAGTGTGTCAAATATTTCTTGAACCTTGGCATTGTCGGGCTGATTGGCAACAAATGATGTTACCGATTTTTGATAAGCAATAGCCAGATTGGGCATAATTCTGATTATGGGTTGATGTTGGCCCAAATAAGATTCTATAAAACTAATCTTCTTTCCTGCTACCGGCGATACAAATATTTTGTCTTGCAAGTCTAAATGTTGAAGTTGCTCTAATATCCCAACTAGGTCTTGAGGTTTAATTGTCAACCAAATTACATCTGAAGCCGACACCAAATCTTCTATATTATTTATATACTTAGCTTCGCTATTTCTTTCCTCTCTTGCAAAGTACGCGAAGTTTATATTATTGTCGTTTTTTAATCCTTTGTAGATGGCTTTTGCCAGATTACCAAAGCCAATAAATCCATGATTCATATTATTACTGATATATAAATTTGAAATTATTTTTTGAACTTAGAAAAAGGTATAGTGCCTTCTATTGAACTTAAAATATAGTTGTGGTAGCTTCCGTTCACTATCCACATTTCTATTCCTTTATTCATGCATATTTCGGCAGCATTTATTTTTGAAGTCATGCCCCCGGTGCCTAAGGTTGAAGTCTTCTCTTCAGCGCAGGCTTTCACATCATTAATGTTATTGATATGTTCAATTAGTTTGGCATCCTTGTTAATGTGCGGATTGCCTGTGTATATACCATCTATATCTGAAACTAGAATGAGTAAGTCTGCATCAGTTATAGCAGCCACTAAGGCCGAAAGCTTGTCGTTGTCTCCTAATACAATTTCTTCTATCGAAACTGTGTCATTTTCATTTACTATAGGAATGTAATTAACTTCCCATAGTTTGTTTATAGTGTTGCGAGTATTTTCATTTGCAACAGGGTTTTCAAAGTCTCGATAGGTTAATAGGATTTGTGCAATATTAAGCCCGAATGTGGCAAAAATATTGTCGTATAGTTCCATTAGTTTTGTTTGCCCAATGGCGGCAAGTGCTTGTTTCGACTCCACTTGCTTGTTGAATCCGTTGATTTCTACAAACTGTCGTGCTGTAGCAATGGCACCTGAAGATACGATTACTATATCATATTCTTCTTTTAGCACCACTATTTGTCGTGCCAGGCTTTCTATCACGGCAAATGATATTCTATTGGTGCCCGCAGTTAGGGTGGAGGTGCCTATTTTGATTATTAATTTCTTTTTCATTGTGTGTTGCAAGTTAATGGTTTCTTGTGTGTCCTTTTCCATACACAAACCATTTGTTGGTAACTAGTTCTTGTGCACCTAGTGGGCCTCTAAAGTGTATCTTTTGTGTGCTTATAGCTATTTCTGCACCTACTCCAAGTTGTCCTCCATCCGTAAATCGGCTTGAAGCATTGTGATATACAGCTGCGCAATCTACCTGATTCATAAACTGATTTGCCTTGTCAGAATTGTTTGTTACTATCACTGCAGAATGTCCGCCCGAATGTTGGTTTATGATTTTTATTGCTTGGTTGATACTGTCAGCTATCAGTAGGTACATTTTGGGGGCAAGAAACTCTTCGTCTAAAACATCGATATTATTGTCAGTTATAATGTCTTTGTTGAGCAGTGAGGTCTTGCTATCCGAATATACTTGTATGTGATGATTGCTAAGAGTAGTCACTAGCGTATCTATCACTTTGTTTATGTCATTAATGTCTTTGTTTATAATTATCTTGTCGATAGCATTGCAAACACTTATTCGCTGCTTGCCATTAACCACTAGCTTGGTTGCCATATCTAGGTCGCTATCATTGTCAATGTATATAAAGTTGTTTCCTCTGCCACTTACTATCACAGGTACAGTGCTATTTTGGGTAACAAACCTTATTAGAGCTTCTCCACCGCGAGGAATAATCAGATCAATATTCTTTTCATTTTTCTGAATTAGTTGTTGGGTAGCTTCTCGAGATATATCAAGATACTGAACAAAGTCTTCTTCAAATCCATTTTCGGCCAGGGCTGCTTGCCACAATCCGGTTAGGTATGTGTTGGTGTTTAGTGATTCTTTTCCACCTTTCAGCAATATCTTGTTGCCTGCCTTGAAAGCAGTTGCGGCAGCTTCAATAGTAACATCCGGTCGTGATTCATATATTATCAATATAGTTCCAAAGGGCACAGTTTTATTTACAATATGAAGTCCGTCTTCACGAGTATGTTCATATATTATCTTGTCTGTAGGATTGGATTGTTTAGAAACTTCTATCAAAGATTTAATCATACCTTCAATTTTCATTTCATCTACTTTTAGGCGATCTTTCATCGAGATGTCTTTATCATCTACTGAGCCTAAATCAATCTGATTTTTTGAAATTATATCAGACTGGTGCTTTTTTATTAATTCTGATAATGAAATGAGAACTTTATTTTTGCTATCTGTGGTCATCTTTATGTGTGATTTTGAAATAAACAATAAAGCAAAGATAACATTTTGTTTTAAAAATGGCTTGTTTGGTTATTTATTTGTTTGATAAGGTGGTGTTTGCTTACTATTTGAGCTTGCGCATCGACTTTGCCACTAAAACTGCAACCATGGAGTCGCCGCTTATATTGATTACGGTTCGGCACATATCCAATGGTCTGTCTATTGCAAAAATAAGAGCTAAGCCTATGGCAAGCTTGTCGGCCGGTATGCCAATAGATTCTAATACTATAACTAGCATAACCATGCCTGCGCCGGGAACGGCTGCCGAGCCAATAGAGGCTAATAGTGCTGTGAGAACTATAGTGAGTTGTGCAGTGAAGTCTAAGGGAATGTGTAGTGCCTGGGCTATGAATACTGCTGCCACGGCTTGATATAGGCTTGTGCCATCCATATTGACAGTGGCCCCAACGGGTAGCACAAAGCTTGATATTTCGTTGTCAACTTTAAGATTATTGTTTACGCACTCCATGGTGACGGGTAGTGTGGCGGCACTAGAGCTGGTGGAAAAGGCAAGTAGCTGGGCGGGCATAATGCCTTTGAGAAACCATGCGGGGCTTTTCTTTGCAAATATTGCAATTGCCGAAACATATATCAGTATCATAATAACTAAACCTAAAACTACGGTGAGCCCATATATGAGTAGCTTTTGTAGAATTTCCATATTGCCCGTGCTGACTACAATTTGCGACAAAAGTGCAAACACTGCAAATGGTGCCATTTTCATTATTATATCCACTATCTTAAGCACTACGGCATTGAGTGAGTTGATAAGCTTAGCGGCTGGTTTTGCTTCTTTGGGATTGATGAGCAAGAGGCTTATTCCAAACAAAATGGAAAAGAAAATAACCTGAAGCATGAGTGAGTTATTGCTCATTGCGTAGAAAATATTGTCGGGCACTATGTCAACCAAAAAGCTTAGCGGTCCGTGGGTTATTTGTTTGTCTGCCTCATGTATGTTGGATGTGATGGCTTCATCATTAGCATAAGCATTGGTGAGCTGTGTGATGGTTTCTTGTGATATGCCATTTCCGGGCTTGATGGTATTAGCCAAAATTAATCCTACAGATATTGCTACAACTGTAGTGCTTATATACAATATGATGGTGCGAACTCCAATGTTTTTGAATTTGGATATATCTTTGAGGTCGGCAATTCCTTTTACCAACGATGCAAAGATTAGTGGTATGGCTATTAGTTTTAGCAGCTTGATAAAGATTGTTCCAAATGGTGCAATCCAATCAATGATGAGTGTTTTTCCGAATGGAACGTAGGTCATCAAAAATCCAAATAATAGACCCAGTATCATTCCGATAATAATCTGCCAATGCAGTGGTATTTTGTTTAACTTCATAGTTATTTTGTTTCTGTCGTTTTGTTGTGCTCTAGCTGTCTTCCATATCTTTTAATACCTTTATGAGCACATTGGCGTTAGCATGTTCGGTGTCTTTTGCCGAGAAGAGCAGCGTGATGGTTTTGTGTTCTTTCTCCAGTTTTAATATTTGATTGAGAAGATCTTCCTTTTCTGATAATTCTTTTTTGTAGCGCTCGGTAAATTCACTCCATTTGTCAACTTCGTGGTTGTACCATTTGCGCAAATCTGTGGATGGTGCAATGTCTTTTAGCCACAAATCAATGTGGGCACTTTCTTTTGAAAGCCCACGAGGCCAAAGACGATCAATGAGGATGCGATATCCATCATTGTCGTCTATAGCGTCATATGTGCGTTTTGTTTTAATCATTATATCCTTTGGTTTATTTGTTGATGCCAACTCTATTGAGAATGAAGGCGAACTCAAAGGCCCAGTCTTTGATGCTGTCGTATCGACCGGTAGCACCTCCGTGTCCCGACTCCATGTCCATATGTAACAACAAAAGGTTGCTGTCTGTTTTCAGAGAACGCAATTTTGCTACATATTTAGCCGGTTCGTGAAATAAAACTTGCGAATCGTTGATGCCACCCGTTACTAATATGTTAGGGTAGTTTTGTTGCGAAATATTGTCGTAGGGTGAGTAGGATAGCATATAGCTATAAAACTCCTCTTCGTTTGGGTTTCCCCATTCTTCATATTCGCCTGTTGTGAGTGGCAATGTCTCATCCAGCATAGTGTTGATAACATCTACAAAGGGAACTTGTGCCACTATGGTTTGATACAAATCGGGACGCATATTTACCACAGCTCCCATTAATAAACCACCGGCACTGCCACCCATTGCCGCCAGCTTGTTGGGTGAAGTGTATTTGTCGTTGATGAGCAATTCGCTGCAGGCTATAAAATCAGTGAATGTATTTTTCTTTTTCAACAATTTGCCTTCTTCATACCAATGTTCGCCAAGATCGCTTCCGCCTCTAATTTGAGCAATTCCAAAAATAAAACCTCTGTCTATCAAGCTGTAAAAATTAGAGCTGAAGAATACATCCGAGCTGCTGCCATAGCTTCCGTATGAATAGAGAAGAGCGGGGTTGCTTCCGTCTTTTTTCAATCCATTTTTATACACAATTGCCATAGGCACCTTCACGCCATCTTTGGCAGTAGCCCAAAGTCGCTCTACGGTGTAGTCATCGGGATTGAAGCCTGAGGGTATTTCCTGAGTTTTTAGTGTTTGGCTTTCCTGTGTGTCAATATTGTATTCAAATAATGTGCTGGGGCGATTAAGCGAAGTGTATGTGTATCTTAGCGTAGATGCCTCATACTCGGGGTTGCCATTGAGTGATGCAGTATAAACGGGTTCGGGAAATGATATTGTCTTATCCTCCTGTCCGTTAAGAGATTTGATAATAATATTGGAAAGTCCATTTTCTCTAACTTCTATTGCAAGATAGTTTTGCAAAACATCGATGTTCTCGATAAGTACATCGGGGTTGTGTGGCACAAGCTCTTTCCAGGTTGATCTGTCTTCATATCCTGTTAGCGGAGCTTCGTATATCTTGCTGTTTAGGTTTTGCTTGTCTTTATATCTTACAAAGAATCTGTCTTTGTGGGGATACACCGAGTAGTCAACATCCTTGACGCGGGGCATAAAGGTTTTATACTTTTCTGTTGGTCTGTCGGCGGGGATGATATGCTCTTCGGTGGTGGTGCTGCTGGCACTGCCTACGAAGATATACTCTCTTGTCTTGCTGGGAGCCACATAGGCTGTAAATTTTCCATCTGTTTCTTCATACACCAATGTTTTGGTGGTGCTGTCAAGCGTCTGGCGATATACCTGATAGGGTCGCAATCTGTCGTCGATGACGGTGTAGAACAATGTTTCATTGTCATTGGCCCACGCTGCAGATGCCACGCCTTCTACTTCGAAGCCGATGGTTTGTCCGGTTGATAAATCTAATATTTTGAGTGTGAACTCGGCATATGATCCTGTCTCGTTGTAATAATAGGCTACTTTGTTATTATCGGGGCTGATGGTGTAGCCGGCAAAGATATATGCAGATTTTCCTTCGGCCATTTTGTTTACATCAAACATCACCTCTTCGGGTGCATCCATAGAGCCCTTGCGACGCAGGTATGTTCTGTATTGTTTACCTTTTTCTGTGCGACTATAGTAATAGTATCCATTGCGCAGGGTGGGGTAGCTTTCGTCATCCTCTTTCATGCGCCCCACTATTTCGTTGTAAATAGATTCTTGCAAGTCTTTGGTTGAGGCCATAACCTGGTCAGTGTAACTGTTTTCGGCATTTAGGTAGTCTATTACCTTCTGGTTGTTTTTATCCTTTAGCCAAAAGTAGTTGTCTATTCGCTCGCTATTGAAGTTTCTAAAAGTGTCGGGCACAATTTCTGCCACGGGTGGAGTTGAAAAATCAGTTTGATTTTTGATTTTTATTTCTTTGTTCATATTAGTACACGAAGTGATTGTTGCAAGTGCTATCGCACCTGAGAATAATAAATTGGTGAGTTTCATAACTTATTATAGTTTTATTATATAAATGGAGATTTAATTTCTTATTCTTTTAGTTTATGAGATGAGGTGTGTGAACAGGTCTCTATGATCATTGAGATGCTGAAACTTGATGCGACGTTTTCTCATTCTATCCTCAAGTGGTTCCAAATCGTTAGGATTATTAAGCTCGATGCCCACAACAGCGGGTCCGGCTTCGCGATTATTCTTTTTGGTGTATTGAAAATAGGTGATATCATCATCAGGGCCAACTATGTCGTTGACAAACTCTTTGAGTGCGCCGGGACGTTGTGAAAAATTGATGAGGAAGTAGTGCTTTAATCCTTCATAAAGCAATGAGCGTTCTTTAATTTCCTCGGTGCGGGTTATGTCGTTGTTGCCTCCGCTGATGATGCACACCACATTTTTGCCTTTTATCTCTTCGGCATAAAAATCTAGTGCCGAAATGCTTAATGCGCCTGCGGGTTCTACCACTATGGCGTCTTCATTATAAAGCCTTAATATGGTGGTGCACACTTTTCCCTCGGGCACTAATATTATGCCATCTATGTTTTTTTTGCCAATTTCGAAAGCACTATCGCCTATGCGTTTCACGGCGGCTCCGTCCACAAATTTGTCAATCTCCTCTAGTGCCGTATTAAATCCGTTTTCTAGTGATGTCTTCATAGATGCTGCGCCAGCCGGCTCCACGCCTATAATCTTGGTTTGTGGGCTCAGTTGCTTGAATACTGTGCTCACCCCGGCTATCAGCCCGCCGCCTCCTATGGGAATAAATAAATAGTCGATAGATTGAATGGAGTCTTCAAGTATTTCTAGCCCCACGGTGCCTTGTCCTGCTATTATCTCGTCTCCGTCAAATGGGTGGATGAATATTTCGTTGTGCTCTTCGCAATATTTGCTGGCCAATTGAAATGATTCATCAAATGTGTCGCCTTTTAGGATGACCTCCACTTTGTCTTTGCCAAATAGTTTCACCTTGTTCACCTTTTGCTTGGGGGTGGTGAGGGGCATAAATATGGTGGCTTTTATGTTTAGTTTTTTGCAAGCATAGGCTACTCCCTGTGCGTGATTGCCGGCACTGGCACATACTACGCCTTTTTCCATGTCGCTGGTGCTTAGGCTGCTCACTTTGTTGTATGCTCCCCTTATTTTGTATGACCTTACGGGTTGCAGGTCTTCCCGCTTGAGAAGAATGTTGGCCTTAAACTGGTCGCTAAGGTTTTCGTTTATTGTAAGTGGCGTGCGAAGCACTACGCCTTGTAGCTTCACCTTTGCTTTGTATATATCTTCTAATTTTATCATTGTTCAAACTCACGTTTTGTTAGTAACGAGGCACAAAGTTATTCAAAAACACTATCAAATCATTAAATACTATCACTTTATAATATGAATGATTTAAATAGTTTGCATTTTGAACAAATTACAGTTGCGTTCGTTATAAGCTCAATTAAAAAATGGAGGCCTGATGATAACAGGGCCACTATCATTTAAACTATATCGATTATTAATTATTAAAAATTCAAATGAAAAAAATTGTAACTCTGCTTTGTGCAGTTTTGTTCACTAGTGTTGCGGCTTTTTCTCAACAAAGACCCCAACCTCCTGTTTCTCTAGAGCTTATGTTTGGCAATAAAAAATCGGCAGGTCTTATGTCGATGAATAAACAAATTGCCGGACCTTTTAGGTATTTAAACATAACATCCGTGGCGTCAACTTATGAGCTTGAAAAGGGAAAACCTGAGCTGATAATGATAAATTCATTCTCATATCAGATGCACAAATATTTTGGTGCCGGGGCAGGATTACAATATCATTTTTTGAAGGGATTGGTGCCCAGCGTTTCGGTAAATGCTAGCTATATAACTTCTGACTGGGGTATTACACTTTTGCCTTTTATCAACTTGAGGCCCGATGTAAATAGCGAAACGGCGCTTATACTCGAATACAAACCTCAGCTTAATGAGAATTTGAGGCTTTATTCGCGTGCATTAGGGTTGTATAATCACAACCTGACGCTAGGGGAGCACGATCGCAGCTTTTATTATTTGAGATTGGGGTTAACTATGAAACAGTTTTCTGTGGGAGCAGCAGCCAATCTTGATTACTATGGTCCTAAGAAGTTTAACCAAAATAACTACGGTGGCTTTGTTCTGATTAATATTTAAAAAACATACTTTCTATCATTTTGTTTTATAGAGGTGGTGTCTTTGTATGAGACATTACCTCTTTTTTGTTTTTATGTGGATCTGTGTATTGAAGTTTGTATTTGTGTAAACTGTGTGATTTTGCAAACTGTGTGATTTTGAAATTACACAGTTTGGGTGATAAAGTGCCTAAATGTATGTTTGGTTTTGGTAATATGCTGTGTTTTAGGCTAATATAAGGTTTGTTTTTGTTTAAAGCACATTATTTTCCGTCAAATGTAAAAGTGTTATTGCATTATTCACACCATTTTATTAAAAATGTAATTTTACATTTAGCGTTCCAGCGTCATTTTCCTCTAAATGTAAAAGTGTTATTGCATTATTCACGCCATTTTATTAAAAATGTAATTTTATATTTAGCGTTCCGGCGTCATTTTTCTCTAAATATAAAAGTGTTATTGGACTATTCAC
>CAZSKF010000044.1:9638-16289 GCA_964607405.1 uncultured Proteiniphilum sp.
AAAAAAATATTTATGACAAATAGATACTATTGTTATAATTATTTGTAATTTCGTTATTAAGTATTCAAAACATCCTATAAGGTTAGTTTTAATACTGTTATATGGAATATTTGAACGTGTTTTGATATTCTGTGGATGTCCTACTAATTTATAGTTATAGAATATGAGTGATGATATAAAATTGATTACAGAAGAGGAGATGATAGATAATGAGTTTCATGGACTTATTAATGATTATCTGAACTCTAATCATAGGCGTAAGGTTGAAATAATCACTAAGGCCTACAATTTGGCAAAGGAGGCTCATAAGGGCACGCGACGAAAATCGGGCGAACCTTATATAATGCATCCCTTGGCAGTGGCTCGTATTGTGTGTAAAGAAATGGGACTTGGTTCTACCTCTATTTCTGCTGCATTATTGCATGACGTGGTGGAGGATACCGATTATACGGTGGAGGACCTGAAGATGATGTTTGGCGAGAAGATAGCCCATATTGTGGATGGTCTTACCAAGATATCTCACGGGATGTTTGGTGAGAATGTTTCGGAACAGGCCGAAAACTTTCGCAAGCTGCTACTCACCATGTCGGAGGATATAAGGGTGATTCTTATCAAAATTGCCGACCGATTGCATAATATGCGTACTCTATCGTCGATGGCGCCTGCTAAGCAGTTTAAGATTAGTGGCGAAACACTATATATATATGCACCGCTGGCACACAGGCTGGGATTGTTTGCAATAAAAACGGAGCTTGAGGAGCTTTGCTTTAAGCATGAACATCCTGAGGCGTATGAGACTCTGATTAAGCAAATAAAGGAGAATGCGCCCGTTAGGTCTGAGATATATGAAAACTTTGCTTCGCCAGTGATAAAATCGCTCGATAAAATGAATATCGAGTATGAAATGCGAGCCCGTGTTAAGTCGGTATATTCTATTTGGAAAAAAATGGAAGCCAAAAATATTGACTTAAGTGAGATATACGACTTCTTTGCCGTGAGGATAATCTTTGAGGTTTATCCGGGCATGGATGAGAAAAAACAGTGTTGGGATATTTATTCTGCCATTACTGATATATATAAATTGCGACCAGACAGGATTCGTGATTGGGTGAGCCATCCTAAGGCTAATGGTTATCAGGCATTGCACCTTACGGTGATGGGGCCCGATGGCAGGTGGATAGAGATTCAGATCAGAAGCCGACGAATGGATGATATAGCAGAGAAGGGTTTTGCGGCTCACTGGAAGTATAAAGAAAATAGAGTGGAAGAGGATAATGAGTTGGAGAAATGGTTGAAGACTGTTCAGGAGGTTCTTGCCAATCCTAATCCAAATGCTATAGATTTTCTTGATACTGTGAAGATGAATTTGTTTGCATCCGAGATTTTTGTTTTTACACCCAAAGGGGAGATAAAGACATTGCCTTTGGGGGCAACGGCTCTGGATTTTGCATACAATATTCATACCAGAGTGGGCGACCATTGTTTGGGTGCAAAGGTCAATCATACTCTTGTGCCTATTAGTGAGAAGCTGAAGAGTGGTGATCAGATTGAAATTATTACTTCTGAGACTCAGCAACCTAAGCCAGAATGGCTCAATTTTGTGACTACGGCAAAGGCACGAACCAAAATAGAGGCTGCGCTAAGAAGGCAGCGCCGAGATGTGGCTGCTAAGGGTGAGGAGATGTTGCAGCAGTTTTTTGGCGATGTGGAGCTTGATAATACTATCTATAATAATGTGCTGAACTATTATAAAATAGAAAAACGTGAGGATTTACATTATCTGATTGGTAGTGGCGAAATAGAGCTTCCGCAATCGAAAGATGTTTTGATGAAGCAAAAGCCGCAACAAGAAAAGCAGGATAACTTGTTTGTCAGATATATGAAGCAGGCTATGGGGGTGATAAAAAAAGCGCCTGAGACGGGTGTTTCCAAATCAGTGATGACCGATACAACCATGCCTAATGAAGAGAATAAGAAAATAGATACCAAGAAAAAATACTTGCTGAAGGAGGAAAACTTTAAGAAAAACTTTATAGTGGCGCCATGTTGCAATCCGCTGCCGGGTGATGATGTGTTTGGGTTTGTTACTGATAAGAATGAAGTGGAGGTTCACAAACGTTCTTGCGCCACGGGGGTGAAACTAAAGTCTAGCTTTGGTGGTAGAATAGTGGAAGTGGAGTGGGGCGACTATAAGCAATATTCTTTCTTAACTGCTATTGCATTTACGGGTATCGATAGGATGGGTATCTTGAGTGATATTTTATCAAAGCTGTCGGAAGATGTGGTCTTGAATATTCAGAGCGTAAATGTTGATTCTAAAGATGGAATCTTTGAGGGACAAATCAAGGTTTTAATTCATAGTGTGGACGACGTTAGTTTGCTAAGCTCTAAGATAGCAAAAGTGGACGGCGTAAGTACCGTCCACAGAGCTTTAGTGTGATAAAATAAAAATTATTTGTCTTTTATTTTCTTTTCTTGATGCCGAATAGCTTGTTTGTGAATTTTTTTGCAGCAAAAGCATAAACAGTTGGTTTTGCTACCTTCCAGGCTATTTTGCTTATTACGGGTAGGTTGCTCAAAGCAATACTCATCCAGTAAGGTGCACCTTTTCTTCTTTGAGTGGCTGTTGCCATACTCATTAATGATGATGGAGAGCCATGGGCAATGTTGTCTAAAGTTTCAGAAAACTTAGTTTTGACACTTGATGTGAGTCCCTTAGTTAATAAAGAGCCCCAATTGTCTTCAAGATATTGTAGTTGATACGATAGGCGTTGCTCAGCTATTGCTCTTTCTTCACGAGCCTTCTTTTTGGCTAGGTGCAATTCATTTAGTGGGGTTAGTCTGTCTGTTCTCATTAGCTTCGTGTTTTATATTTAATATCTTCATCTTCATTTCTCATTAAAAAGCTAATCATTGAATTTGTGATGGTGCTTTTTATTGAGTTTCTTGCTAATAATAATATAAGAGCTAAAAGAATAACCCCTAGAGTGGTAAGGCCAAAGCCTTGCCAGGTACTGTCTAAAACGTGAGCCAGATAAAATCCGAGTGTTATGAATGCTAAAGTGACTATAAGAATAACTAGCCCAAAAATCATTTGATATATGGCAGTAGAAGCGGCTGCTTTACTTGCTTTCTCAAACGTTTCTAGTCTAACTATTTCTAGATTGCTCTTTACGTATGAAGAGATATCACCTTTCATGTCTTCGAAAAGACTGGTTACCGTTTTTTCATCCATTTGAAAAATAATTTAGGATTATGGGGAATTTTATTTATTGCTTGCCAATTCTTTTTTAGCTATCTCAGCAATGTCGTCAATGTCTTCTTTTAGGTCATTAACCTCACTTTGTCCTTTATAAATAGCTGATTTTACATTAGCTTTTACTTTGTCTGCCAAAGCATTGGCTTGGTCCAACCACTCTTCTTTGTGATCGCTTCCCATGATATACCCAACTGCTGCTCCTAGAGCAATTCCAATTCCCAAACCTAGTAATAATTTTGCTTCTGATTTCATAATTCTTTTTTTTAGTATTAATGGTTATTAATTCAATTAATTATATTGTGTTCAATATGTTTCTATAGTAGTAAAACATAGTTTTAAATAAAATGTTCAAATATCTTCCGGACGGTATATGCTTGTTGCCCGAAAGATATTTAACTAATAATTTTGCTAAGATAGTGATTTGTTGTAAGTTTTGCAACTTAATATTACTCGATAGATTCACCTAGCAATGTGGCAGGAGTGAAGTCTGTAACTCGCACTTTTACGAAGTCTCCAATCTTGTGATGCTTTTTGTCGAATATTACCACTTTATTCTGGTCTGTTCTGCCAAAGTATTGATCTCTTGACTTTTTAGAGAAGCCTTCTACCAAAATTTCAAATTCTTTGCCTACGTCCACTCTGTTGCTCTCTCTTGATAGCTCTAGCTGTAAGTCTATGATTTCCTGAAGTCTGCGAGATTTTACCTCTTCCGGAACATTATCTTCCATTCTTTTTGATGCATATGTACCCGGACGCTCTGAGTATTTGAACATAAATGCTGAGTCAAAACCAACCTCACGCATTAATGATAGCGTATCTTGATGATCTTCTTCTGTTTCACCGTGAAATCCACACATTATGTCGGTTGACAATCCACATCCCGGTAAAATGCGTTTGATAGCATCAATGCGCTCAAGATACCACTCTCTGTCGTATCTTCTGTTCATTAGCTTTAGCATTTTTGAGCTACCTGATTGTACAGGCAGGTGAATAAACTTGCTTAGGTTTTTGTATTTTGCAATAGTTTCAAGTGTCTCGTCATTCATATCCCAAGGATGAGACGTGGTGAATCTGATACGCATATTGGGAGCCTCTTCTGCTACCATGGCTAGTAGTGCAGAGAAATCAACAACAGTTTCTCCATCCACGTATTTGTATGAGTTTACGTTTTGTCCCAACAATGTGGCCTCTCTGTATCCTTTTGATTTTAAATCTCTTACTTCGTTAAGTATGCTTTCGGGTTCACGGCTTCTTTCGCGTCCTCGGGTGAAGGGAACGATGCAATAGTGACAAAACTTATCACATCCGCGAGTTATTGAAACAAAGCCTGAAATGTTGAGGCCGCTCATCTTTAAGGGGATGATATCTTTGTATGTCTCTGTTTTGGAGAGTTCTACGTTCATTACCTTTTCTCCGCTTTCTGCAGCTCCCACAAGGTTGGGAAGGTCTAGGTATGCATCAGGGCCAACCACAACATCTACTTTGTGTAGATCAATCAAATCTGATTTTACTCTTTCGGCCATACAGCCTAATACTCCGACTATTAAATCGTTATTATGTTTTCTTTTTATAGATTTGAAATACTCAAGACGTTGAAGTACTTTTTGTTCTGCATTATCTCTAATAGAGCATGTGTTTACAAATATAGCGTCAGCTTCTTTGTCATTGTCGGTTAGGCTGTAACCGTCCATTTCCATAATTGCCGCCACTACTTCTGAATCTGCAACGTTCATCTGGCAACCATATGTCTCTATAAAAAGTTTTTTTTCCGTTGTTGTATCTTGTTCTTTTGTAATCATTTCTAAAATGTTTTTTTGCTGTAACCTTTATGTTTGTTGTTATATACTAATCTTACTTTTTTGTGAAAATATAATGGATTGTTTATGTGAATTCGATAAAATTTATCGATGATTGTTATAATATATTTATTTGTAACTATTTTGTAATATACTGGGATTATTTCTTTTGAAATGCTTGTTATTTATGAATACTTGTTTTACTTTTGTACTGAACGAAAAAATAAAAATTTTTTCATAGTTAAGGTTTTGGTTAAATAGAAGAGGGTGGCTGGGAAGTTACCCTCTTTTTTTGTATAACCCTTTCCTTTATCACGAAAAATGATTATTTTTGTCGTACTGCAAAATTAATCAAATTATGGAACTTAGCGATGCTGTTTATTTAATACTCATGTTAGTTTTTGTCGTTTTTGGTATTTTTAATGATTCCAAAAAGAAGAAAAAGAGGGCTCAAACAAGCGCTCAGCCTAACAGTGAAGAGAGTGAGAAAAGTGTTAAGGATATCTTTCAAGAGTTGTTTGAGATTCCTTCTGCCGACTCTGACTCTAGTACCCCACCGCCAATACCCAAGAGAGCGAAAGCTAATACCAGAGAACAAAAGCGCGAAAGTAGATTTAAACAAAGCACTAATCCTGTTCATTCTTTCGAATCTTCCCTTAGCTTGGTTACTGACTTTGAAGGGGAGTCGTCGCTAAAAGGATACAAATTTACAAATGATGATTTGTCAGTTACTTCTGATGATGACGAGAGTTATTATACTCATCCCGTCCTTCAATCATTGTCACAAGGAAATAAACAAAATGAAATCCAAAAAGCTATAATTTATAGCGAAATAATAAACCGAAAATATTGAAATACAAACAATAAAAATCAATTAAAAACTTATGAGTCTTAATTATGTAACAGCAAAAGAAGCTGCTGCCCTTATTAATCATGATGATAATGTGGGTTTTAGCGGTTTCACTCATGCAGGATGTCCCAAAGTGGTGCCTGTGGAATTAGCTAATCGTGCAAAAGAGGAGCACGCTAAAGGAAACCCTTTTAAAATAGGTATGTTCACGGGTGCTTCAACCGGTGACGCTATTGATGGTAGCTTGGCTCGTGCTAATGCCGTAAAATTTCGTACTCCTTATCAAACTAATAAGGATATGCGTAATGCAGTCAATGCGGTAGATCATGAAGCGGTGCCATATTTTGATATGCACTTGTCTCAGGTAGCTCAAGAAATCAGATATGGATTCTTAGGCGGTGTAGATGTGGCTATAGTGGAAGCTTGTCAAGTTACTGAATCGGGTGAGATTGTTCCAACAAGTGGTGTGGGTATTATGCCAACTATTTGTCGCCTTGCAAAAATAGTAATTGTAGAGCTTAATGATAAAGTTCCTGCAGAGATGAGAGGGATCCATGATTTGTACGAATTACAAGATCCTCCAAAGCGTCGTCATATCAATATATTTGAAGTTCAAAATCGAATTGGTTTGGACTATGTGAAGGTTGATCCTTCTAAGATATATGTGGTGAAGACAAGCCAGGAGAATGAAGGTGGTGGCTTTGCTCCAGTTGATGAAATAACTGCTAAAATTGGAGAGAATGTAT
>CAZSKF010000045.1:0-3469 GCA_964607405.1 uncultured Proteiniphilum sp.
CTGAACTGCCTCTTGAGCTGTTTCTGCAGGGCGAGAAAGATCTAGGTTGTAGATTTTTCCTAATTCTTCAATATCTTTTAATGCTTTGATTTGCTCTGAAACTTCCTCACGAAGGCGAATACGCTCGTCGCTCATAGGTCCTTTCAAAGATTTTTTGTCTGCTTCTTTTGCCTCTATAAGTTTTGTAGTGCCATATAGAGCCAAACGACGGTAGTCACCAATTATTCTACCACGAGCATAGTTGTCAGGCAATCCTGTAAGAACTCCAAGTGAACGGAAAGTTCTGATTTCGCTTGTGTAAACGTCAAACACTCCATCATTGTGAGTTTTAGCATACTTAGTGAAAATCTCTTCTACTTTAGGATCTACATCGATACCTTGCTCTTCACATGCTTTTTTTACAACCGAGTATCCACCGTATGGTTTCATTGCGCGTTTAAGAAGCATATCTGTTTGAAGTCCAACAATAAGCTCATTTTCACGATCGATGTATCCCGCTGCATGAGAAGTTATTGTAGAGATTGTTTCGTTGTCAATCGCACGAACGCCATTGTTTGCGCGCTCTTCTTTGATTGCTTCCATACAGATTTTCCACATATTGGTGGTACGCTCTGTGGCTGGTGCCAAAAATGAAGCATCGCCATCATAGGGTGTGATGTTTTTTGAAACAAAATCACGTACGTTAATCTTTTCTTGCCAGTTTCCTGAAATAAAATTAGCCATAAGTTCTTTGAATGTATATTTTAAAGTTTGATTGTTTGCTGCGTTGTAATTTTATGCTGTAAAACATAACTTTCTCTTTTCTGCTTACAAAAGTAATACTTTTAATTGTATTATTTACTATTGTTTTTCTAGTTTGTTTTTCTTATACTCAAAGAGTTGGCTTTTTCGGACTTTTTTCTCTTGTTTATATTTTTCCTTAATCTGATAAAATGATATAAGTATATTGGTCTTGATATCAAATGTCATTTTTTAATTAAATATGATGTCTTTTTGTGCGTTTTATGTAGGTTGCAGTGTTATATTGAAACCTTTGATTTGAATACCCTTTTTTTGATGGAAAAACACAAATAATATCATTTTTCTTTATTCTCATAGTTTTTACTTTGCTTTTCTTGGATTGTTAATCATACTTTTGTTTGTTTTGAGGTGATTAACTTTTGTTTTTGATTGGTCTGTTTTCGTGATATTTGTGTTTTTAACATTGATCTCAGCAGTGGTTTTAAATAAGTTGGTAGTGTATTTCTATGATAGTTATCATATTGTGTATTATATATGCTTGCTTGTTGATGTGGTGTTGTGCCGGTGTGTTAACTTAATTAACTGTTTTTGCTTCGTTTGGCTTTTTTTAGTGTGAAAATATTTAACCAAACTGATCGAATTAATCCTAATGTAAAATTACATTTTTAGAACAATGACTCTGGAACTAAAAATGTAATTTTACATTAGGAGGTTTTTGCTACTTTTTACTCTGTTATGATATTAAATTTGCTACTCAATGGTGCTTTATCGCTGCGTGGTTAACTATATTTGATGGTTTTGGAGTCTTTTATGGTTAATGTATATTTATATTTTGCCTAAAAGAGCTCTGGAACGATGAATGTAAATTTATATTTTGTGATAAATGGCTCCGGAACTAAAAATGTAATTTTACATTTACTGATTAAGCACCATTTTATAGAAAACGTAAAAGCATATTTAGAGATAAATGTGCGCTTATGATAAATTTATTTTTATGAATTAACATATTACTGTTGATAGACATATTGTATTATATAGATAATGGAATAAAAAAAATCGCACGAATGATGCTCGTAACATCACTTATGCGATTTTTTGTAAATTAGATCTGTTGCGAATCTTTAAATATCTCTGTCAAATAGTTTTTCGCCATTCACATTTAATACCTCAAGATGCAGCTTGTCATTCCTCTTCTCAAGTATCATTACAGTTCCTCCGGGCTCGCGGTTTCCGCCACCAATTATAACGGGGAAGTTGTTTTTTTCTGCGCTTTTTTCAATTATTTCAAAACGATGGGTGTGTGCATTGAGTGATACATTAAATGGAGCTTTCTCTATTATTGGTATCCAAAGATCAGAGCATGGAGTGTATGAGTCAAGATTGGTGCCAAAGAGTGGTATGTGGTGAATTAAGACTCTCTTTTTTGCTTTCTTGAATTGTTTTGATTTCAGCTCTTTCTTCAAAAACTCAGCCTGATCAAGTCTGTGTTGTGTAAAGTCATTCATGTCATAATACACCCAGTGGTCGTCGGGTTTGTCTTCGCCACAGTCTAACAATACAAAGCGAGTGTCGCCCATAGAGAAGGCACTATATGAGCGTTCTTGCATGCGCCCCAGATAGTTCCATAGTAGGGGAGAGTATTCGCCTCTGGTTTCGTGATTGCCACGAATAAAGATTGAGGGTATCTCGTCGCTCTTGATAAGTGGGGTGTATGTTTGCAGGCGGCCCACTATGTCGTTTTCTACTTCCACGTCGTCAAAGCAGTCACCATTAAATATTACTAGGTCATAGGGTTTTGTATCCACCAGTGCATGTAGTTTTCTAAACATAGCCATGTTGCTGTGTATGTCATTATATACTATCACTCTGAAGTCTTTGATATCATCGCTCCACGTGGTGAATGTTTTTAGCTCGGTTCTGACGGTGTCGCCAAACTCTTTGTAGTAGCTCGAGTAGCGAGTTATCTCTTGAGATACGGCTCTGTAGTAATACTTAGTTCCGGGTTTTAGGTCGGTAAGATGAATGCGGTTAATCTTATTGTTGGCAACCATTTCACCTTCAAGGAATGCTCTTGCTCTCTTTAGGTTGTTGGGGTCTGTGCCATATTCTATCCAGCTGCGCGCGGGCACGTTTGTGAGCCACATCACTGTCATTTCGTCAGTGCCGGGGTTTTGCAAATAAGGTATTGTGCGCATTACCTGATCGGCCGGTGTTTTTATTCTCACATCCACAAAGATTGGTCTGTGATCTGAAGCAATTTCATTATTGATGACTTGTGCGCGAAACTTGCCGTAGGTTTCTCCTTTTCCTTTATATCCTAATACGTAGTCGAGTGTCACGTTGGGTTCTATAGATGGAAATGTTTTAGCATTGACATTTGATAATATTTGCCATTCTGCCTCTTCAAGCCATTTGATGGGATCATCTTTTGGTTCAGCATTAAGGTCTCCCATCAAGAACACGGGCTTGTTGTATTCTTTGATAGCCTCAGTAATAATTTTTACTGATTCCAATCTTTCTTCATTTGTAAGAGATAGATGGGTGTTCACCACCACATACTTGTCTAGCTCTATTATTAGTGCCGTGCGTGCTTCCTTTTCACCCGGCAGGCTGATTTTTCTTGTGTTGATGGGTTTTTCTTTAGTCAGAAATCCATTTCCATATTTGCCACCATCGTGTAGTATCGAGTATCCGAATGTGGCGTGCATGCCGGTTTGTTTTTGCAACA
>CAZSKF010000045.1:3569-16191 GCA_964607405.1 uncultured Proteiniphilum sp.
ATTATTAACTTGTTCATCTTATAGTTGTTTATGATTTAATTATTAAAATGGTCTTTGGGATTTTATGATCTGTTTGATTTTAGAAGCAACAAATATAAAAAAAATCAGGGACAACTGTAGTCATTTGTCCCTGATAATTAAGTTTACCGTTATTTGAATCCGATTATATTTAAAATAGTCACTATTTTACTTCCACTGCATTATCTGGAGATAATCTCACCATAATATCATTTTCGGGGTTTAGCTCATTGTCGAAGCTATTATTTTCGATAACAATATTGTCAACTTTCTCAAACAAGAATGGGTACTTGTTCCAGTGGAATGGTTCGAAATCGTTGTTATGAATTATTCTGTTGTTTCTGAAAACTAATCCGTTGGTTGACTTTGCATAAACGATAGGATTGTCAAACGTTTCAAATGTATTGTTTTCAATTACTATGCCCGAGTGGAAAAACTTCTCCTGATCCTCTAAGTTGGGAATCTCGGGGTAGATAGATATGATAGCATTGGTGAACTGATAGTTTGCAGTGAGTGAGTTAATAAACTTGTTGTTTCTTATTATTACATCCTTGCAAGCACCCGTTTCGTACCAGCCATTGCAATCGCCACACAATAATATTGCCGTGCCGTGTGTGTGGTCAAAAAGATTATCCTCACATATCACTCGCTTTGGTGTGCTAAATAGTGCACCTCGCGCTCTATTGTTTCTTATTATATTATTAGAGAATACAACTTCCGGGGTCCATGTTAGGTTTTCAATTCCAAACTTACCCTCTTCCGAAATAACTTCTGGTAGTTCATTCTCAAATTCAATTTCAAATACCTTTGCGCCATGTTCAGTAGGCTTGTCAATGGCTTTTATTGATGCCACTTTGTTTGTGTGATTGCCAACTAATTCCATTTTTGATGATTCCACAAATTGCGCTTCATCTCCCACATCTGCCCACTTAAAGCCCCATGCCTGTGGATGCATATATCTTGCCTGAAGTGTTTTGTTGTCAACACGTTTAGTTACTCTCAAGTATGTTCCGTGAACATTGATGGCATCATCAGCCATGCCTTCATACAATCCATTTTTAGAGATAATAACCCCTTTGCATGCCGAGAAGTGAGTAGCATCTGCTTGAGCTGTAAAGTATCTTGGGTCGTCATCGCCTCTTAGGCTCACTGCAAAACCATCAAGAGTAATGTTTTCGCTCATTTGTGCCAATAGCGCCATTCCCTCTGCATAATGCACTGTCACGTTTTCAATATATGTGTCCACGCATTCGCTAATGAAAATACCGGGAGTGGGTCTGTAGTATGAACGCAAAGCAAATCGCTCGCCCACAGTAGTGTGGTTTGATTGATGCCAGCCCTCAAGCAATAGCTTGTTGGGCTCCAGCTCCGAAACCTTTTGTGGGTTAAATGCAATATCACCTCTTTGGTAGGTAAGTGTTCTGTCGCTATTGAAGCCCATTGACGAAATAGGCAGCATTTCATATCCTTCGCCTAGTACGATTAGTTTGCCTTCGTCAATTCTGTAATGCCCCTCAGGATAGATAATGGCTTCTATATTTCCATTCTCGCTATTCACATTGGTTATCTCCAGTTGACGCAATGCGGGTAGTTCAAAATCAATTGATACATTTTTGATTTTCACATTGCTCGAATTGAGAAGTGCAAAGGGAACCATTCGTCCGTGGAAGATGAATTCCGAGCCTTGACCATCAATCGTAATGTTTTTTAAATCTTCCAATGCAAAGCCAACCCTTTTGGGGTTTGTTTGGTCGTGATTGGATATGTAGTATTCTTTCTCGAATGATCCTTCCTCATAAAAGTCATATCTTCCCTTTGGGAAAACAATCGTTAAGGAGTCAGAACTCTCTCTGGCAGATAGTTCATTAATCATTTCTACAACCACGGGGGATGAGTTCTCTCCACTATTGGCAGTAATGCCATACTTATCAAAAGATATGGTAGAGGGGTTGGGTGATGTGCAGCCCACAATTACTGCAACCAGCAACATTAGTTTTAAAAATCTTGTTGTCATTCTCATATATTTATTTGTCTGTAGCTATTTCAAATGGCACTCGTAGTGAAACGCCGGACTTCATCAGCTCTGTTATGTTTGGATACATTCGGTTTTTGAATGATTCCCATTCTCTATTTTCCATTCTGGTCCATCCTGCTTCTGCAAGTGCCAAGCCGCGCGGCCAGGTCATGTAGTTTGCTCTGTTGATGTCTTTTATTGCTTCGCCCCAAAGTGTTCCCATTACGCCCACTATGTGGTTTGTGCTTTCGGCCGGGAGATTGTATGTGGGGTCAAACTCGTATGTCTTCTTCAGAGTAGTTGTGGGCATTCCCCAGTTCAAAAACTCAGGCAGGTCGTTTCTATATTGTGGATAGTCGAAGTAGCAGTATTCACCTGGTGCAAGAATCAGCTTGTTGTTTGATTGATGAGTTAGCTCAATACATTTGGGAGTTAATCCATATCTCCAGCTCACCAGGGTTACATTCTCAGGATAATCAAACAGATACTTGCTGGCCGGCATTCTAATATTGTCTAGTTCGCACCAAAGAATGGCATGAAGATCATATTTTTTTACTGATTCAAAGATGTGCCCAAAAAACACATTCATTAGTTGCTCGGGTTTTGTGTATCCCAGCTCTTTCATTAGCTCCAGGTGCTCTTCACTTTTAGCCCAATTGCTTTCTATTGCCGACTCATCACCCCCTAAGTGAATAGTTTTGGATGGGAATATTTCGGATACTTCGCGAATTATATCATCCAATACTTGATATACTCTGGGATTTACGGCTGATAGCATAACATTTTCTGTGCGACCAAAAATAAATGTTGAGTCTTGCATAAAATCACATCTAAGGTCAGGATAAGCCATTAATATAGCAGCTGTGTGATCGGGGATGTCTATTTCGGGAATTATCTCAATGTTTCGTTTTTGTGCATACTCCACAATGTCTTTTAATTGTTCGTGAGTATAAAATCCATTGTCGGGACCATTTGTTTCATTGCCCGCTTTTCTAAATCCACCGATGCTTGTTAGCTTTGGGTGACTTTTAATTTCCATTCTCCATCCTTGGTCGTCAGTAAGATGTATTTGCAGCGTGTTATATTTATATTTAACCATTTGGTCGATATAAAACTTAACATCCTCAACCGGCAGAAAATGTCTTGCAGGGTCAAGCATTAGTGCTCTATATGAAAAAGCAGGTGCATCATTAATAGTAATAGCTTTTATTCTATTTTGCTTAGTATTGAATGTATCGCCAATCAATATCTGATCAAGGGTAGTAACAGCATAAAGAACTCCTGCCGCAGTTTTTCCTTCTATCAATATTTGATTCTTTTCAATTGCTATTTTATATCCCTCATCGCTTGTCAAACTATTATTGATTCGAAGCTTAATATTGGCTTTCGTGCCTTCTTTTAGCTCAATATTAAAATGATTTTTGAAGATATCTTTGAGATATGTTGCAGAAAATTCCAAATCCTCATTGTTGTAGTCCAATGTGGTTTTGGGGTTGACATTGAAAAAGCCTTTCTGCTGTTCAATGTGGTTTGGATATGGAACTAATGCAGATAAATTGTCTTGGGCATATGATGCCAGACTTAATAAGATACTAAGTAGTAATAGTGTAAAATACTTCATTATTATTTATATGTTGAAAATTAAGTTGCAAGGATACAAAATATTGTTTTATGCCCCAATCAAACCTCTTCTTATTGTGCGACGTCCATATATCATTACTGCAATAAAACAAATAAGAGGTAATACGAATGATGCATTTACAGCGGGAAGCCAAGCTATTGTTCCAAGGTCTATGATAGCGCCTTGCAGTGGTGGCATCAGTGCACCTCCCACAATTGCCATAACCAAGCCCGCTGCACCAAGCGTTGAGTCGTCGCCCAATCCTTTTAGTGCAATTCCATAAATGGTGGGAAACATTAGTGACATGAATATAGATGTGGCAACCAAGCAATACAAGCCAATTGTACCTCCAATAAATATCACTCCCAATGTTGTCATGATTGCGCCTATTGCAAATGATGTCAGCATTACTGATGGTCTAAAGTATTTCATCAAATAGGTAGCTATAAATCTGCTTGATAGAAATAAAGTCATAGCAATTATATTGTAGCGTTGCCCCACGGCTTTAGGTATTCCCAAGTTTTCGGCATATTGTATGATAAATGTCCAGCACATAATTTGTGCGGCAATGTAGAAAAACTGTGCTGCTACTCCCTCTCTGTAGTTGTGGTTTTTAAATAATCTTTTGGCAGAGTCCCAAGCTCTGTTTTCTTTATGTGTAGCACATTGTGTGACGGGCATTTTGGTGATGGCAATAATGATAAATACCAATAGCACCACTGTACCTATTATAACGTAGGGGTTTCTTATTATAGTCAGGTCATTAGTTCTGATGCCTGCTTTTTCTATTTCGGTGAGTGTAGAGAATACCAAGTTGCCATCAATATCTCTTGCCTCCGATTGTAGTGATGTTAATACATAGTTTGATGCCACAAACATCCCGAATAGCGAACCCATAGGATTGAATGATTGTGCAAGGTTTAATCTTCGAGTTGATGTTGCTTCATCACCCATTGATATGATGTATGGGTTGGCTGTAGTTTCAAGAAATGCTAACCCAAATGTGAGTATGTATAATGATAAAAGGAAAAAAGTGAATTCCTCAAACTGTGCTGCGGGGATAAATAAAAATGCACCTATTGCATACAAGGCCAATCCTAGGAGGATACCTTTCTTATAGCTATATTTTCTGATAAATAGAGCTGCCGGTATTGCCATTGTGCCATATCCGCCATAAAAAGCAAGCTGCACTAGTGATGCTTTCTTCACCGGCAGTTCCATAATGGTTTGAAACGCGGCCACCATTGGGTTTGTAATATCGTTGGCAAAGCCCCAAAGAGCAAATAGGCTGGTGATGAGGATAAACGGAAACAAATATTTCTTTTCTACTACTTTTGCTTTCATTATGTGTAAGGGGTGTTTATGTATAGAAGATATCTATTGATAAGTAAAGTAAATGCGGAGACGCTTTTTTAATTACGTCTCCGCAATAATTATTATGTCAGATAATTATTTGTTATTTATATAAAGGGCCAAAGTTTTGACAAGCTCTATAGTCGGCTCCTTCTTTATCCATTCCAAATGCATTCCATGCTGCCGGGCGGAATATTTTATTGTCTTCCACGTTGTGCATATTCACCGGGATGCGAAGCATAGATGCAATAGTTATCAGGTCTTGACCAATGTGTCCATAACTGATGGCGCCGTGATTGGCTCCCCAATGGTTCATTACTGAATATACATCTTTGAAAGGGATTTTGTTTTCATCCAGTCGTGGCACAAACCATGTAGTGGGCCATGTTTTGTCTGTACGTTGGTCTAGTGATGTGTGAATATCCGGGTCTATTTCCACTGTCCAGCCTTCTGCTATTTGCAATACAGGTCCAAGGCCTTTCACTAGGTTGATTCTGCACATTGTAACGGGCATTCCTCCTTCTGACAAGAAATTGGATGAATATCCACCACCTCTAAAGTAGTCGCGGTTTGCAGGATACCATGTAGTAGCTTCAAGACATTTCTCTACTTCTTCTTCACTAATTTCCCAGAATGGTTTTAATGCCGGCTTGCCATCTTTGCGTTGTTGGCCTGTGCCATCAAGGGTTGTTGAGCCTGAATTAATAAGGTGAATGATTCCATCTTTTGCCAATCCTGTAAGTTCTTTGCCTGTAACTCTTTTTACTGCCTCCGGGCTCCAGTATGTGCGAACGTCCGAGAATAACTGAGCAGTATTAGTCATAAGATGGCCAAAAATCATCGATACGCCGTTAAGTGAATCATTCTCAGTGGCCACAGTATATGCTTCGCGGATTCCATTCCAGTCGAATGAGCTATTTAGAATAGCTTCCGAGAAGTCGCCATTTGGCATATAGTCGGTCCATTGTCTTTGTCCCTGAAATCCTGAAATAATAGCATTATGTCCTAGTGCTTCTTCAGCAAATCCAAGTTCTTTGAGCTTAGGATTGCCCGTCATCAAGTCTCTGATGATTATAGTCATCTTAACTACAAACTCCCAGTCGGCATCTTTTTCTTCTCTGCTCTTAGTTTTGTGCTCTAGGTTGAAGTCTGTTCCCTCATTGGTTTTGCAATGCTTTTCTGTCCAAGCCATTGCTTTTTCAAACTCCTCTTTGTCATAAATCTCTTCGTTTACGCGTCTCAAGATTTCAGTCATGTCAACTGATTCGGTGCGCATTCCAAGATACTCCTGAAAGAAGTCCGGATTTACTATCGACCCTGCAATTCCCATCGAAACGCTGCCAATAGATAGATATGATTTTCCACGAAGTGTGGCCACTGCCTGTGCAGCACGTGCAAAGCGTAATAGTTTTTCGGCTACATCTTCGGGTATTGTGTTGTCGCTTAGTTCTTGCACATCACGTCCATAAATTCCAAAAGCAGGAAGTCCTTTTTGCGCATGTCCTGCCAATACGGCTGCAAGATACACTGCACCGGGGCGCTCAGTACCATTAAAACCCCATACCGCTTTAGGATAATATGGGTTCATGTCCATTGTTTCTGATCCGTAGCACCAGCAGGATGTTACTGTGATGGTGCTGCCCACGCCTTCTCTTTCAAACTTTGCTGCGCAAGCTGCAGATTCTGCCACACGGCCAATAGTGGAGTCGGCTATCACGCATTCTACAGGGCTGCCGTCGCCATTTTTCAGGTTGCTGCTTATTAGCTCTGCTACTGCATTGGCCAGAGCCATTGTTTTTTCTTCAAGGCTTTCTCTCACTCCTCCTTGCCTTCCATCTATTGTGGGGCGAATTCCGATTTTAGGATATTTGTTCATTATTGTTTGTTTTAGGTGTTTTATATTTTTATTGTTCGATTTGTTCTTGTGCCTCAAAATGAAGCTCTTTTGTTTACAATTGTATTTAGGTATTTCTGAATCTTTTTTCCTTTAAGTATAAACTCTGCTGCCATTGTGCCCATTTCTTCCCAACTAATACCAATGCTGGAAACACCACTGCCTATTATCTCATAAAATGGGTTTTCGTTGTAGCCAATGATGCCATAATCCTTTCCCATTTCCATGTTTTCTGATTTTGCTTTTTTGATAACTTCCACCACATCCGTTTGTTTGATGGCTATGTAGCATACTTCTTTTTCTATTTCTTGGGGCGCATTATCCAAGGCTTCGTACAGGAAGTCGCTATCCTCACAAAACTTGATAAAATAGTCTCTGCTGCTTTGTGGGTGTGGGTGGTTCTTGTTTAGGAGAAATACTAATTTGCGATATTTCTTTAAGTCTTTCTTTACTTCCAGCAGTGCATTATATAGGCTGTCATCAAAGTCTTGACAAACATATGAGTATTCTTCCTTTTCAAATTTACCAAAATCAATAAGCAGCAGTTTGTCTTTAGGCAAAACAGATATCTTGTTGGATATAGTTTCATTATCGTAGTTCATCACGATATACTTGCTGTATCTGCCAAAAGATTCGTCAAGGATAGTATCAAACAGATTCTTATTGTATTGATGAAACCAAAGGTCTATTTTATATTCATCGCTTAGTTTGTCTATCAGGCTGTTGTATAATGATTCTTTGAATGGTGAGTATCTGTCTAGCAGAAGCAATACATTGGGCGACTGATCGGCCACGAAATAGTTTTTGCCATGTATGGAATCTATCAAACCTTTTTCCTTGAGTTTCATCAGTGCCTTAAAAACAGTGTCGCGCGATACGTTGTATTTCGTACTTAGCTTATTAATAGATGGTAGTTTGTCACCAATATTTAGCGACTCGCCGGATATGGCGTCTTCTATAAAATTGGTGAGTTGTTGTACTTTTGTTTCTCTATTATTAAACTTTAGTTCCATGATAGTATTATAACTGTTCTATACTGTTCTGTTCTGTACTGATTAATGTTGACAAAAGTACTTTTATGCAAATTGGAATGCAAGAAATGTTATATGTTTTAAAGCATAATAGATGGCATTTATATCTGATTGGTGCTTGTGTGTAGTAGGCGTTATATATAAAACGACTGGCAAAGCACTTCACAGTGTTTTGCCAGCCTACAAAATCAAAAAGTCATATAAGAAATAGAACTATAAAATATAGTGGTTTTAATAGTTTTCCTTTTTAATGATACTCATCCGAAGCCACTACCAGTACGGGAGTGTTGATGAGGTTCATTTCTTCGTAGTTAATATTATATTTGTACGTAAGATTGTATGTTTTTTTTTCATCCCAATCTTTTACTTTCACCGTGAGGTTTACTGAGTCGGCATCATCTTGTTTCAAGCTTCTCAGGTCAAAGCTCACCAACCCTTCCGATAGTCTTGTGCTTGTGCTGCCGTATGAATTGTGTCTGAATTCTAGTTCAATATCTCCTTCGTTTGCATCAGAGTTTGCATCGGTCTTAACCAGATTGATGAAGTGTGGCTTGACCCCGCCATAATTGAAAAAGAAGTCAATGTTGAGGAAATCATTAGCAACCCAGATGTAGTTGATTTTTATTGGATCGTTGCCAATTTCATCTTTATTGTCATCCGTTAGTTCCACAATCTCTTTTGTCAGAATATTCCATATGTCATTTACCTTTATCATGTGGTCATATTCGCCATATTTTCCAGAAAGAAGAGTGTAGTTAATAAATATACGTTGATTATCATTTGGGTTGTACCTGATATCTGAAGCGGCAGGCCACAGCTTTTTACCATTGTCTAGCTGTATTGAATAGGTGTTGCCACCTTCCACTTTAACTGTTGCAATATCCACAATAAAATCGCCTAGCGAATATCCATCTTTCTTGTTGCAAGAAATCAATGTCGATAATAATACTATTATACTTAAAATACGTGCTCTCATTTTTGTTCTAATTTTTCACTTATATATTAGATAGATGAAAAATCGTCGAAAACGTTGCAACAAAAGTATTATTATTTTTATATTTAACAATTTTTATCGGGGCGAGTAAAGTTTTTGTATCAAATCATCTCTTTTTAGCCTCTTTAGCTCGGCAATAATCTTGTTTCTGTTCTCTTTTTGATACCAAAAGAAAAACTGATGTTGCCCTCTCTTCTGAGATTCAGTTATGGCGGTGTACATCTTCTCTAACGTGTAGGGGTGATATCCGGTGTAGTATATTTCGGTTGCCAGCGTCATGGGCGATGGTGTGAAGTCTTGTATCTGCTCTAGTCTGAAATTAAGATTTTTGGTAATAGCAGCCAACTCAGCCATATCCTCGGCTGTGCAGCCCGGATGAGACGAAATGAAGTAGGGGATGAGCTGTTGATTTAGATTGTGCTTCTTGTTGATGTCGTCAAATATCTTTTTGAACTGATAGAACTGACCAAAAGATGGTTTGCGCATCGTATTCAGCGTATTTGTGGAGGTGTGCTCGGGTGCCACTTTTAGTCGCCCCGACACGTGGTTTATTATCAGCTCCTTTGTATATTCTTCGGCAGCTTTGTTGGTGGCCTCGTCTTTGCTTTTGTGTAATAGCATATCGTACCTTACTCCACTACCGATGAATGACTTTTTGATACCCGGCATTTTATCTACCGAACGATAAATGTCCAGCAAGTGGCTATGATTGGTGTTCAAATTATTGCACACCTTTGGGAATATGCAAGAGGGGCGTTTGCATTTTTCACATATGTCCAAGTTGTTGCCCTGCATTCTATACATATTGGCAGATGGGCCACCCAGGTCGTTAATATACCCCTTGAAATCGGGCATTTGGGTTATCTTGCCCACTTCCTCCATGATAGATTTTTTGGATCTTGAGGCTATAAACTTGCCTTGATGTGCTGATATTGTGCAAAAAGAACATCCGCCAAAGCATCCTCTATGAAGATTAACCGAAAACTTAATCATTTCATATGCCGGTATGTGCTTGTTCCTGTATTTGGGATGGGGCAGACGGGTATATGGCAAATCAAATGAGGCATCTATTTCTGATTCGGTCATTGGCTTGAATGCCGGATTTATGACCAGTGTGCTATTATCCACATCTTGAAGGATGCGCGCAGCTGTCATTCTGTTTGACTGCTCTTCTACAACTTTAAAGTTTTTGGCTTGCTTCAGCTTGTCTTTAATGCACTCTTGGTGTGAGAATAGCACGGCCTCTTCATCAAAACTATTGGCCGGCACCTCATTCTTGTTGACAAGAAAAGCGGTTTGGGGTATATCATGTATCTCGCCTATTTTTCTGCCTTTTCTCATTTCGGCTATTAGTTGGCGTAGGGGTTGTTCGCCCATTCCATATAGCAGCAAGTCGGCCTTAGTATCGGCAAGAATAGTTTTGTGTAGCGAGTCGCTCCAGTAGTCGTAATGGGTGACGCGTCTTAATGAGGCCTCCACTCCGCCAATAACAATGGGAGCATCGGGATATAGGTCCCTAATAATATTTGAATAAACACTAATGGCTCTGTCGGGGCGCATATCTGCACGCCCGTCGGGGGTGTATGCGTCGTTTGAGCGGAGACGCTTGTTGGCAGTGTAGTGATTAATCATCGAGTCCATCACTCCCGCCGTAACGGCAAAGAACATTCGCGGAGTGCCCAGTTTCCTAAAGTCACGCAAATCATCGCGCCAGTTGGGCTGCGGAACTATTGCCACTCTCAGTCCTTCGCTCTCCAGCAGTCTTCCTATCACGGCAGTGCCAAAGGATGGATGATCAATATATGCATCACCCGAAAACAAAATAACATCCACATAGTCCCAGCCGCGTAGTTGCATTTCTTTCTTGGTGGTGGGAAGCCAATCGGTTAGTTGATATGTTTTGTTGCTCATTATGTTATTTGTTATGTTGTTTCTTTAGTTCCTCGCTTAGCATAGTGGCCCTTTCCACTGCCAGATGTATGTTGTCGCATATATTGTCTTCGCCAATAATTTGGGGGATAGAAGACATTCTTATTTTATCCTTCACCAGGTTGTTAACTCCCGATAATATGATTTGAATATTTTCTTTTTTAGATTTTGAGCAAAGGTTCGTCAGGTTGTTCAGCCCCGTTGCGTCAATAAATGGAACTCTTCGCATCCTTATAATTCTGAAATTAGCGTTGGAGCCAAGCTCTCTCATCACATCGTCAAACTTATTGGCAACGCCAAAGAAGAAAGGACCATCAATTTCATATACCTCCACATCTTTGGGAAGATGAAGCACCTCGTCTTCAAGATTGCCCGAGTGCGACTCCAAGTCTTTAGATATATCCACCTTATCTTTTGTGATTGATACATTGGTTGTTTTGGATACCCTGTTGATGAATATCACTACCGACAATACCAATCCTACTTCAATAGCTATAGTTAGGCCTAGTATCACGGTGAGCAAAAAGGTGGTTAGCAATATTGCCAAAGTACCCTTTGATTGCTTTGCCAGAATCTTAAAGGATCTGGCCTCGCTCATGTTGTATGACACCACTACCAACACGCCCGCCAGACTTGTCATGGGGATATGCTTTGTCAAGTCGCCCAAAAACAGCAACATCATAAGCATCACCACGCTGTGTATGATGCCCGCCACGGGTGTGCGACCACCATTATTAATGTTTGTGGCCGTGCGTGCCAATGCACCTGTGGCTGGAATTCCGCCAAAGAAGGGGGTAATTATATTTGCAGTACCTTGCGCCACCAGCTCCATGTTGGCATTGTGCTTTGTGCCTATTATGCCATCTGCCACAGTGGCCGATAGTAGCGATTCTATTGCCACCAGTATTGCAATAGTGAAAGCCGATGGGAAGAGTATTCTAACGCTTTCTATATTAAACTTGATGGGGCTGACCTGCGGAAGCTGGCTGTCGATAATGAATCTCTCGCCAATGGTTTCCAGGTTTCCTACTCCCGCATATGTTTTAAGTATATATACCAACACGGTAGTGAATACTATTGCTATTAATGAACCGGGTATCTTTTTTAGAAACTTGGGTGTGAAAATGATGATGGCTATACTGCCAAGACCTATAAGTGTGGTTAGCCAGTCTATGGTGGCTATGTTTTGAATATATGCGCCCCACTTTGGGAAAAACTCTGCCGGCACTGTTTCGAGCTGTAGGCCCAAGAGGTCTTTTATTTGTGTGGAGAAAATAGTGACTGCAATGCCGCTGGTAAATCCCACAATGATGGGGTAGGGCATAAATTTGATGATGCTTCCTACCTTGAATACGCCCATCAAAACTAGCATTACGCCTGCCAAAACTGTGGCAAGTGCTAATCCCGTGACTCCATACTGCTGCACAATAGTATATGAAATAACAATAAAAGCGCCCGAGGGTCCACCAATCTGCACCTTGCTGCCACCTAAGAAAGAGATTATAAAGCCGGCTATGATTGCCGTTATAATTCCTTTCTCAGGCGTAACTCCAGATGAAATCCCGAAGGCTATTGCTAAAGGTAATGCTACTGCTATGCCGACAATAATGCCCGACATGAGGTCTGCCACAAACTTCTCTCTGTTGTAATCTTTAAGAGAGGTTATTAGTGCAGGTGTAAAGTCTTTTAGAAAGTTTAATTGCATGAAATAAATTATGTTTGAATGCTTGCAAAGGTACTAATTAAAAGGGAATTAAAGAAATTTTGG
>CAZSKF010000046.1:0-16075 GCA_964607405.1 uncultured Proteiniphilum sp.
TTTGTCTAAATTTATACACTTCAAATTATCTAAATGTAAATCAATATGAAGATTGTCAACTTTTCGGATACCAACTCCCTTTTGAGTGTCTTTGTAAGAGAAATTAGAGATGTAGCAATACAAAACGACAGGCTGCGTTTCAGACGTAACATCGAACGAATAGCCGAAATTATGGCTTATGAAATTAGTAAGGATATGCTTTATCATGATATTGATATTCAGACTCCTCTTCAGCAAACAAATGCTGTTGCACTAAGTGAAGATGTGGTGCTGGCAACAATACTTCGTGCCGGGTTGCCTTTTCATCACGGAATGTTAAATTATTTTGATGGAGCTGGTAATGCATTTGTATCGGCCTATCGCAAATACAGAGAAAAAGGTCACAAAGATTTTGATATTCATATCGAATATATTGCTTCCCCACTTATTGATGGCAAAACGCTAATATTGACTGACCCTATGCTTGCAACGGGTGCCAGTATGGATCTTACATACAGGGCACTACTCACCAAGGGCAACCCTTCACATATACATATTGCCACAATTGTGGCCAGTCGGCAAGCTGTGGATTATTGCGCCGAGCACTTTCCTGCTGATAAAACTACTATTTGGGCAGCTGCAATAGACCCATATCTTGATGAGTCTTCATACATTGTTCCTGGCATTGGTGATGCAGGAGATTTGGCATACGGAGAAAAAGAATAATACAAAAATACTTGACTTATGAAATCACTAATTACGAATGTAATGGCACTTATTGCTATTGTGCTTCTATTTTCATGCACCGGCAATAAACCTGTAGATGGTGAATATGTGTTTGAGCTGTATGCAACAAACGATATTCATGGTCGCTATTTTGATTCACTTTATGTGGAAGGCAATAATGGCGAGTTGGTGAACAGATACTCTCTTGCTTCAATTGTCACAAAAATAAATGAGGCAAGAAACAGAATGGGTGATGATAATGTAATACTTCTTGATATTGGTGATCATCTACAGGGTGATAATGCGCCATTTTATTATAATTTTATTGACACAATCTCTCCCCATATTTATCCCCTCGTGGCTAATTATCTAAGATATGATGCACTGGTGGTAGGCAATCATGATATTGAGACAGGGCATGGCGTGTATGACCGCGTTACAGCTCAATTTGATATGCCTTATCTTGCTGCCAATGCAATTAGCACAGACACAAAGAAACCATACTTTGAGCCTTATGCCATTTTGAATAAGGCAGGTGTTAAAATTGCGGTTATAGGTTTGACTAATCCAAATGTGCCTAATTGGTTATCGCCAGAACTGTGGTCGGGTAT
This sequence comes from uncultured Proteiniphilum sp., assembly GCA_964607405.1. Classification (GTDB taxonomy): domain Bacteria; phylum Bacteroidota; class Bacteroidia; order Bacteroidales; family Dysgonomonadaceae; genus Petrimonas. Next base: position 1,317 of record CAZSKF010000046.1, read on the forward strand.
GTATTTTGATGATATAGTTTCATCTCTTCAGTATTGGGTGGACTATGTAAAAACTAACGAAAAACCACACATAGTTATTGCCGCAATGCACTCAGGTTTGGGAGAAGAGGATATTGACGATTTGGAAAACCCTTCCAGATATGTAGCTAAGCATGTTAAGGGTATTGACCTTGTGTTGGCAGCGCATGATCACCGAGTGGCAGCTGAACAATATAATAATGGAGAGAAAGATATTTGGCTGCTTGAAGGTGGTTCAAGAGCATCACACTTGTCGTATGCAAACATATCATTTAGTGTAGAGAATGGGAAAATAATAGATCTCACTATTGATGGTGAAAGCCTTAGTATGGATAATGTAGAGCCGGATAAGGAGTATATGTCTCACTTCAGAGATGCTTTTGTGAACGTACGTACATTTACAAATCAAAGGGTGGGAGAGTTACTCAACGATATTGACTCGCGTGAAGCCTATTTCGGGCCATCTGCTTATGTGGATATGATACATAGTTTGCAACTTAATGCATCGAGTGCAGACATTTCATTTGTTGCTCCCTTGTCGTTCTATAGGCGCCTGGATAAGGGCGAACTTAATTATCAAAATCTTTTGGATATATATCCTTTCGAAAATCAGCTTAACGTAATAGAAATGTCAGGTCAGGAGATAAAGGATTACCTGGAATATTCATATTCTCTGTGGCTCAACCCCAACGTGCAACAAAGCGGTCACTTGCTTTATTTGAACGATGGTGACAATATTCGTTTTAGGCTCAAGAACCCACAATATAACTTCGATTCTGCCGCAGGCATTATTTATGAAGTGGATATTACAAAGCCCGCAAATGAACGCGTAAACATTATTTCGATGGCAAATGGTGATGGGTTTGATATTGCGAATAAATATAAAGTAGCTCTTACATCATATCGTGCCAGTGGTGGTGGAGATCTGCTCACAAAAGGTGCCGGTATCGCGCACGAGGAATTACAGTTACGTGTGGTTTCAAAACTTGGCGATATTAGAGAGATTATGTATGGCCAGTTGCAAGAGGATGGAGTGCTCAAGGCAGAAAAACTAAATCAGTGGAAGTTTGTCCCTGAAGTATTAGCAGCCGATCTGTCTAAAAAAGATTACAATATTCTATTTGGCAACTAGATTTAACGGTGCTTTAACATATATCTGTTCTTTTATAGAGGTGTCTTTATTTTTAAGGGTGCCTCTATCTTTTCTATACAGTATAAATATCATTTAATATATAATGAAAAAGCACCTATCGAAATTAATCGATAAGTGCTTATATCTCAAAAGTGATCCGAGCGGGATTCGAACCCACGACCCACAGCTTAGAAGGCTGTTGCTCTATCCAGCTGAGCTACCGGACCATTTTGCTTTTCTTTTACGAACTGCAAAAGTACATCAAATATTAGAATAAAAAAAATAAATAAATCGTTATTTGTGTTTTACCTGTCAATTTGAATCAAAAATGATGTTATTTCCATTATAGAACGCCCTGTGCCAACATAGCTTTTGACACTTTTATAAAACCTGCTATGTTTGCACCCTTCACATAATTGATATAATTATCACTCTCGGTGCCATATTTCACACAGCTCTCGTGAATATTTTTCATTATTGCTTTTAGTTTTTCGTCAACTTCTTCAGCACTCCAACTCAATCGCTCTGAGTTTTGCGTCATTTCCAGTCCCGATACTGATACACCGCCTGCATTGGCTGCCTTGCCCGGTGCAAAAAGTATTTTATGTTTTTGAAATACTGCAATAGCTTCATTAGTTGAGGGCATATTTGCGCCTTCTGATACTGCTATGATACCATTTGCTACTAATGCTTTTGCGCTTTCTTCGTTAATTTCGTTTTGTGTGGCAGAGGGTAGTGCTATATCCGCTTTTTCGTTCCAAGGGCGTTTGCCTTCTACGTATTTGCAACCATATTCTTCTGCATACTCTCTTATACGTCCTCGATATAGGTTCTTTAATTCTTTTACAAACTCAAGCTTTTCTTTCGTTATTCCTTCTTCATCATAAATATATCCATCGGAGTCTGATAGTGATATGGGTATAGCACCTAGTTCAATTAGCTTTTCGCAAGTGTATTGAGCTACGTTTCCTGATCCTGACACTAGGCATCTCTTTCCTTTTATGTCTATGCTTCTTGTCTTTAGCATTTCAAGAAGGAAATATACATTGCCATAACCTGTGGCTTCGGGTCTAATCAATGATCCTCCAAATTCTCTGCCCTTTCCCGTGAATGCTCCGGTATATTCTCCGGTTAGTTTTTTGTATTTGCCATACATATAGCCTACTTCACGTCCGCCAACGCCAATATCTCCTGCGGGAATATCTGTGTCTGAACCTATATTCTTCCACAATCCCTCTGTAAATGCCTGGCAGAAGCGCATAATTTCGCCTTCTGAGCGTCCTCTGGGTGAAAAGTCTGATCCACCCTTTGCCCCGCCCATTGGGAGCGTTGTAAGTGCATTTTTGAATGTTTGCTCGAATGCAAGGAATTTTAATATTGACAAATTTACCGATGAGTGAAACCTTATCCCCCCTTTATATGGACCAATAGCGTTGTTGTGCTGTACTCTGTATCCCATATTGGTTTGTACATTGCCATTGTCATCAGTCCATGTTACTCTAAAGCTTATGATTTGGTCGGGCACAATTAATCGTTCAAGAATGTTGTATTTTTCAAACACTGGGTATTGTTCGTACTCGTCTTTGATAGTTTCTACAACTTCCTCTATTGCTTGATGATATTCTGGCTCGTTTGGGAATCTCCTTTTTATACTTTCTAGAACTTCTTTTGGTTTCATACTCTATATGATTTCTTTGTTAGATTATTTAAACAATCATTTTGACGTGCAAATATATAGAAAATAATTAAAACTCTTATTTTATCTCGATAAAAATATTAATATGTTGCTAAAATGATTATTTCCTTAGATTTTTGTAAATTGGGATAAATACAATTGCGCCCGACATTAGTATCATTAGAATGGTCATTCCATCTATTATGGCGTATTTTAGAATAAAGCCAACCAGTAATACCCATAGTATGGCTATAAACCCGAATTGTTTTTTTGAAAATGCTCTTTTTGACATTCTTATTTGTATTTCTTTGTTTGTGTTTAGCAAAGGTAATTAAAATATTAAGTGTATAGAAAAAGGGAGCCAACTGTTTGTCAACTCCCTTTTTGCAAATTAAATTATTTGTATGAATTAGTATTTCAGATTTGATTTTTCTGAGATGTCTTTTTCATTTTTCACCGGAACTAATGTAAAGCCCCACTTATAGTTTTTGTTTGCAGGTATGCTGTACTCTGGTAGTGTTTTGGCACCCCAGCTGTTATATCCTGCCACACCTTGTTGTAGCATATCAACACTTACTTCTACGAAGTTACGTGGTGTTATGTCATTTAGGTGCGTTTGTCTTGGCTTCTTATTTTTAGCATCTGCATCGTTTCTGGCTGCAATTTCTTCGCTGCTAAAGTTGTTCCACTGGTAGGGACGGTGTGTAGCTTCTTCAGAGTCGAAGTCTTCTACTGAATTGCGAAGTGCATTAAAGCCTATTGTTTCGTCTGCTACAATCATCAAACCTCCTTTTCCTGATAATGCTACCCAGCGAGTGTCAAATCTGTGACCATTCTCTTGTGGACGAACATATGGGAAGTACATATCTTCGGCAGTTGTTTTGTATATTCCAACTTTTGATCCTGAAGATCTGTCATTATAGTTTTCGCCTGGTCCGCGACCATAATATTCAACTTTATTCATGTTGACCGGCAAGCGGAATCTAACCCCAATACGTGGCACATCAATACCTGATGATGATTTTCTGGCAGCTGCTGCTTCTGGTGAGAATGTAGCCATTAGAGTTGCCTCTGAGGCTTCTATTTCTTTCTCTTCCATATCAGTTGAGTAGAACTCTATATCTGCTTTTATAATTCCTGAAGGATGCACAGTGTATTTTATGGTGTATAGGTTTCCTGCAGCTAATAAATAAGAAATTTGTACTACAGCTTTGTCTCCGTCCATTTCTGTTTTAACATCGGTTACATTGAAGTTGCTGCTCGACTCTTTCCATACTTGAAGTCTGTTAGGTCCGCCATTACCATAATCATTATCATTTGGTGCACGCCAGAAGTTGGGTTGTATTCCAAATCCTTTATCAAAGTATTCTGTTCCTTTTACCTTGTATGATGTAATTAATCCACTCTTTTTATTGAAAGTAAATGTTACTTGAGATGATTTTACGGTCGTTACATCACCTGAGGTATTTACAGTAAGAGTTGGGAATTTACCAGTTTCAGCATAAGATGTTTTTGGTGCAGTAATAGGTAATTTGAATTGTTCAATTGCTACTATATAATCTGCAGGTATAAGATCAGTTGCTTTGTTTTGAGAAACTGTAAAGTTTACAAAATATTCTACTCCCGGTTTTGCTTTCAAGTCTGAAACAGGAATCACGACTTCTGAGGATTGCTGTGCCAGTAGTGCAACTGAAAGGCTTCCTTCTGATATTTGCTTTCCGTTTTCTGTTATGTTATATTTAAACGTATAGTCATCTGTATTTGAGAAATACTGTCTGTTGATTACTTTGAATATACCTTTTTCAAGATCTACAGCTTCGAATGCAAAGTTTTGGTGAACGTATTTAACCTCTGCCATAGAAGGGTGGGGGGTACGGTCAGGATTTACTAATCCATTAATCAAGAAGTTTCCATCACTTGGCGAGTCCACTCCGTAATCTCCACCGTATGTGTAGTATAGTTTTCCGTTTTCGTCAAACTCTTCCATTCCTTGGTCCACCCAGTCCCAAATGTATCCACCTTGCAAGTTAGGATATTTGTAGATAGCTTCCCATTGTATATCTAGGTTTCCATTAGAGTTACCCATAGCATGAGAATACTCTGAAGGGATAATTGGCCTGTCGCTTCCTTTTGCGCCAATTTCCTCTAGCCATTCTGCACTTGGATATTGAGGTACATAGATGTCACTATTCATATCCCACAATGCTCTTTCATAAGTTACAGGGCGGTTCATAAAGCTTCTTTCCTGATCTTTTACATATCTGTAAGTATGGTAGAAGTTGATACCATTACCTGCTTCATTACCTAATGACCAAATTGCTATAGATGGGTGGTTTTTGTTGCGCAGATACATGTTCATAGTTCTGTCCATGTGTACTTGTTCCCATTCTGGTTGTTTTGATAAGGACTCTTGTCCGTAATACATCGCATGAGATTCGATATTTGCTTCGTCATATACATACAATCCATATTCGCTACATAGTTCGTAGAAAAGACGTGCCTGTGGATAGTGTGCCAAACGTACGGTATTGATATTGTGTAGTTTCATCAACTCAAAGTCTCTTCTCATAACATCTTCTGTCACGTAGTGTCCTGTTTTAGGGTTTGTCTCGTGAACGTTTACTCCCTTAAACTTAATAGGCTGTCCGTTAACAAGGAAAAGTCTGTCAATTCTGTCTCCTGTTTTAACCGGCTTAATTTCAAAACGACGGAATCCAACAAGATAGGGTACTACCTCAGTTTTTGTTTCTCCGTTTTGTTTAACGCTTATCAAAACTTTATATAGATTTGGATGCTCAGATGTCCATGTTGCTACGTTAGGCAGTTTCCCGCTGAAGGTTATACTGTTTTCGCCATTGCTCTGAACGCCAACTTCTTTTGTGTCTGAAAGAACAGTTTTGCCTTCTGCATCAACTAGTTCGTACGAAACCTCTCCGTATGCTACACCGCCTGTGTAGTTCTTAATAGTTGTTTCTAGTTCGAATATGCCATTTGTGTAGCTATCATCAAGCGTTGATTTCACTCTGAAGTCCCTTACTGCAAATTTTGGTTGCGACCACAAGAAAACATCGCGCTCAATACCACTTATTCTCCAGAAGTCTTGCGCCTCTACGTATGAGCCGGTACTCCATCTGTATATTTTAATCACAAGGGTGTTTTTCCCGGGATTAATGTATTTGTTTAATTTGAATTCAGCACTTGTTTTTGAGTCTTCGCTATATCCAACTTGTTTTCCGTTTACATATACATATACGCCAGATTTTGCCCCATCAATGCTTAAGAAGATATCTCTGTTGTCCCAGTCTTGTGGAATATCAATATCTCTTCTGTAAACACCTACAGGGTTTTCTTCAGGAAGATAAGGAGGAGCCATCTTAGGGAATCTTGTTTTTGGATCTCTTTCCACAAACTCATATGGATGGTTCACATATAGAGGAGTACCAAACCCTTGTATTTCCCAGTTGCCTGGAACTTCTATTTTGCTCCAATTCTCAAGTGAGATATTTACGTCTGTAATATTTTCAGGGAGTTGTTTGTAGCCATCTACAAAATAAAAATCCCATGTTCCGTTTAATGAGATATGATACTTGCTATTATCAAAGCGGTTATTTAACGCTTCGTCTTTTGTATCATAGGTCATAAACTGTGTTCTCGGCTGTTCTTTGTTAACCTGAACTACATTGACATCCTGCCAGTAGGGTGTCGTTCGTAAGTTTGAAGTCATTCTGCTTTCCTGTCCCTTGATAATCCCTAGGGATAAAAAGCAAAACAATCCAATGAATGTGAATGCTCTTAATTTCATTGTCGATTAATTTTAGTTTATTTGTTATTTAGTTATTTCTTCAAGTAATGTTTTTGCAAGCCTGCTTGCGCCAATACGGAATAGGTCCTTATTGCACCATTCTTCTCCTAGTACTTCTTTCACAATAGTGTAGTGCTTTACGGCATCCCCTACAGTTGAGACACCTCCTGAAATTTTAATTCCAACTTTGTTGCCTGTCTTTTTGTAGTATGATTTTATTGCTTTGCTCATCACATACGCAGCTTCTATGCTGGCACCGGGATATTCTTTACCTGTAGATGTTTTTAAGAAGTCTGCTCCTGAGTATAGTGATATAATTGATGCGTTATGAATATTCTCATTTGTTTTCAATGCACCAGTTTCAAGTATCACTTTTAGCTTAGCGCCATGACAAGCTTCTTTTATTTCTGATATCTCTTCGCTTAATTCTTGGTAGTCTTTGTCGTTAAATAAACCCAAGTTAATTACAATATCAACTTCATTTGCACCATCTGCCATCGCAAGGGCTACTTCTGCTATCTTTACTTCAATAAAGGTTTGTGAAGATGGGAATGACCCTGCAACGCATGCTATAGATGTTTCAACGGTTAGAGCATCCTTTACTGTTTTTATAAAGTTAGGATATACTACTATTGATGCTACATTTTCAAGTTCAGGATGGTTTTCTTCAAACTCATTAACTTGCAGTGTGAATTTCCAAACAGACTCTCTGCTGTCTGTACTATTTAGTGTAGTCAAATCGATGCAACTATAAATCTTTTTATAAACATCAATATTGTCATTCTCCCTTTTTTTATCACTCAAAATTTTATCAATTTCATTTTTAATTGATTCATCCGATTGATTTAGCGGATGGCTTGAGATTGCTTTTAAGTATTTATCTTCTTGCATAATCGTGATATATTTAAATAGTTTTTTATTAAAGCTTTTCATTTTCTTTGTGCCTGCTGGCATCTCGCTGTGTTTTCTTTTCAATATTCTTTTTGAATGCTTCTTCAAGATCAACTCCGGTCTGATTTGCCAGTGCAATAAGGACCCAAAGAATATCGGCCATTTCATCTTCTATATTATTGTCTAAGTCAGACTTTTTAAAAGATTGATCACCGTAGGTTCTTGCAAATAATCTGGCTAGTTCTCCTACTTCCTCCGTTAGAATAGCAAGATTGGTTAGTTCGCTGAAATATCGGACACCATAAGTCTTTATCCATTCATCAACCTCTTTTTGTGCTTGTTCTATAGTCATACCATTGATATAATGTCTGTAAGTTATTCTTTATTTTTCGAATCAATCCAGATTGTCACAGGCCCGTCATTAACCAAGCTCACCTGCATATCTGCTCCAAACTCTCCGGTTGTCACCGATTTGTTAAGCTTTAAGGAGACCTCGTTAATAAAATCCTCATATAAAGGAATTGCAGTTTCTGGTTTTGCTGCTCTGATATATGAAGGTCTGTTGCCTTTCTTTGTACTGGCGTGAAGTGTGAATTGAGAAATCAGAAGTATGTTGCCGTTGATATCTAAAACAGATTTATTCATTACTCCTTTTTCATCATCAAAGATACGAAGATTTACAATCTTCTTTGTTAGGAATTCTATGTCTTCTTTATTGTCGCTTTCTTCTATTCCAAGAAAAATAAGTAGTCCACCTTCAATGGATCTTTCTTCTTGATTATCTATATTAACTGAAGCGCCTCTGACTCTTTGAATAAGTGCTCGCATTTTGCTGAAAGATCTTTATCTATATTTTCAACAAAAATACTTATTAAAAACATTATTGCCTAATATGGTTATAACGTTATGTTTTATTTTTAAATAATCTAAAGTGGTGGGGTGGGGGAGGGGGGTGTACTATTAATCCAATCCCATATTATCTGTCCCTTGCTTTTTCCGATAACATTTATAATTTCATTCAGATCTGCCTCTTTGATTCTCTTAATACTTTTGAAGTGTGATATCAAAGCCTTTTTTGTTACAGGCCCTATTCCATTTATATTATCCAGCTCGGAGGTTACTTGCGCCTTGCTTCTTTTTTGTCTATGGTGCTTGAGTCCGAATCTATGTGCTTCGTCTCTTATTTGTTGAATTAGTTTTAATGTCTCTGAGTTTTTATCAATAAATAAAGGAATGCTGTCTCCAGGAAAATAAATCTCCTCCAGACGCTCTGCAATTCCAATAATTGCAACTTTGCCATATATTCCAATTTTTTGAAGTGTTTTTACTGCTACGCCCAATTGACCCTTACCGCCGTCAATTACAATTAGTTGCGGCAGTGGAAGTCCTTCGTTAAGCACGCGAGAGTAGCGTCTGTGAATAATTTCCGCCATCGATGCGTAATCATCGGGTCCTTGAACGGTTTTAATGTTAAAATGTCTGTAGTCTTTTTTTGATGGTTTGGCTTTTTTGAAAACTACACATGCTGCAACTGGATTGGTTCCTTGGATATTAGAGTTGTCAAAACACTCTATATGTATTGGTAATTCTTTAAGACGTAAGTCTTTTTGAGCTGCTTTTAAAATTCGGGTAGTCCTTTGTTCGGGATTTAGCATTTCGGCTCTTTTCCTTTTGTCAAACTTGTATTGCTTGACATTTTTGATTGATAGGTCCAATAGCTTTCTTTTATCTCCTCTTTGTGGAATGGTGATTTCTATATTGCTCATCACTAAGTCAGGAATAAATGGAACAACTATTTCTCTTGACTCACTATCAAATCTCTGCCTCATTTCAACTATACCCATAGCTAATAGCTCTTCGGGTGTCTCGTCTAGTTTCTTTTTATACTCAAAAGTATATGCTTGGGTGATTGCTCCCGACACTACATGAAGGTAGTTTACGAATGCAGATTTTTCATCTTCATCGTAAGAGAAGATGTCTATGTTGTAGTTTATGCTGCTTACAACTTGTGATTTCTCTCTGAAGCTACTTATTAATTGAAGTTTTCTTTTCAACTCGTTTGCTTCTTCAAACCTCATTTGCTCCGAAAGTATCATCATTCGGTCATATATTTTCTTCTCAATTAATGATACGTTGCCTTTCAGAATTTCAATTACTTCTTCAATATTCTTATTGTAGTTTTCAAGTGAAATGTAGCCAACGCAAGGTGCGTCGCACATTTTTATATGATACTGCAAGCATAAGTCAAATTTTCCTTCAGCTATACTTTCAGGAGTAAGCTTCAGCCTGCAGGTTCTTATTCTATATACTTTTCTGACCATATCGATTAGAGCATCTACTGCTTGAACTGATGTGTATGGACCGAAGTACTTTGATCCATCTTTCACTACATTTCTAGTCTTAGACACTCTAGGGAAGTATTCGTTTTTGACTACAATGTATGGATAAGATTTGTCATCTTTTAGCAAAACATTGTATCTTGGCTGTAATTCTTTTATGAGATTGTTCTCAAGTAAAAATGTATCCTCTTCGCTATTGACAACTACATATTTTATGTTTCGAATGTTCTTTACGAGTACTCTGGTTTTTACGCTATCATGGTTTTTGTTGAAATATGATGATACTCTTCTCTTGAGATTTTTTGCTTTCCCTACATATATCACTGTCCCTTTATCATCTATAAACATATAACATCCCGGGTCCTGAGGAACTACTTTTAATATGTTTTTTATCTCATCTGTCATTTTGCTAAAGTACTTTTATATAGAAATAATAAAACTCAATATTCTGAGTAATTGTTCAGAACATTGAGTTTATTAATATATTATTAAGCTATTGCTTTTTTAAATATTGAACTTTATTAAAGAGTCAACAGCCATATCTTCTGTAAATGAATCGCGTCCTTTTAGATCTTCAAGCTCTATCAGGAAGTCGATGAAAATCTTTTTTACACCCATTTTTTTTACTAAGTTGTATGCTGCAACCATGGTTCCACCTGTTGCCAATAGGTCGTCGTGTATTACAACGATATCATCTTTTGTCAAAGCGTCCTCATGTATTTGAACTGCATCTTCTCCATACTCTTTTGTGTATTTTTCTTCTATAACATTGTATGGTAATTTGCCAGGCTTTCTTACCGGAACAAATCCAGCTCCTAGTCTTATCGCTAGGGTAGGGCCTAGGAAAAATCCGCGTGACTCAATACCCACAACTTTTGTTATTCCTTTGTCCTTATACTTTTCATACAAGATGTCTGACATCTCTTTCAGATATTCAGGAGATTGAAATAAGGTTGTGATGTCTTTAAATTGCACACCTTCAATTGGGAAGTTTGGTATATTCCTAACTGCCGCTTTTAGTTTTTCAACACTCATTTTTTTTGAATTATAAAATTATTTTTTTGAATGTTCCACGTGAAACATTTTTGAATTATTTATCTTCCTAATAGCACAAGAAGCACTGAGATGTCGTTAGGCGAAACACCGGGAATTCTACCTGCCTGAGCTATTGTCTCGGGGTTGATTGACGTCAATTTCTCTCTTGCTTCTGTGGATAGAGACTGGATTTCTTTGTAATTAAATCTGTCTTTTATCTTAATATCCTCAAGCCTGTTTATTTTGTCAGCCATGATTTTTTCTCGTTTGATATATCCATCATACTTTATTTTTATGTCGGCTGATTCAATTATTTCCTCTTTTCTCTCAGTGATTGTGTCTAGTTTTTCTCTCAATGGAGCAACTGCTGAAGCCATAATCGATAAGTCGATATGAGGTCTGGTTAGTAGTTGTGATAACTTAACACCGTGTTTGAGAGGAGAGGAGTTTATGCTTTCTAAAAATGAATTTATCTTGTCTGGTTTAATAGAAAAGTTGTTGCAATACTCTATAATTTCTCTTACCTTTTCTTCCTTTTCTTTTAGCAAATCTATTCTTCGTCTTGTGGCTAATCCTATGTCGTATCCTTTTTGAGATAGTCTTTCATCAGCATTGTCCTGACGTAAAAGGATCCTGTATTCAGCTCGAGAGGTAAACATGCGATAGGGTTCGTCAACTCCTTTTGTTATCAGATCGTCTATCAGAACTCCGATATATGCTTCGTCTCTGTTAAGAGTAAAGTCACTACCTCCATGACATCTTATATGCGCATTTATTCCGGCAATTAATCCTTGACCTCCTGCTTCTTCATAACCTGTAGTTCCATTTATTTGACCGGCAAAGTAGAGATTGTCTATCAGTTTTGTTTCAAGTGTAGGCTTTAATTGAGTGGGATCAAAGAAGTCATATTCTATTGCATATCCCGGTCTGAATATATGTACATTGCGAAATGCCGGAACTAACTTTAGCGCCTCTATTTGCTTGTCGAGAGGTAGAGACGATGAGAACCCGTTAAGATAACACTCATGAGTGGTTTCTCCTTCAGGTTCCAAAAAAAGTAGATGGCTTGTTTTATCTGAGAATGTTACAATTTTTGTTTCTATACTTGGACAATATCTGGGTCCAATGCTTTTAATCTGCCCGTTATAGAGTGGGGAGTCGTCAATGCTTTCTTTAAGAACTTCGTGTACTTCTTCAGTTGTATTTGTCATCCAACAACTCTTTTGTGTCAGAGTTCTTTTTACCTCGGGAAGATATGAGAATGTATGAAAAGTGTCATCTCCTTTTTGTTCTTCCATCAGTGAGAAGTCAACGCTTCTTGCATCTATTCTTACAGGTGTTCCTGTCTTCATTCTGTCGGTAGTAAATCCTGCATCAGCCAATTGTTCTGTCATTCCGTAAGAGGAAGGTTCTGCAACTCGTCCTCCACCAATCTGAACTTTTCCAATATGAATTAATCCGTTCAAGAATGTTCCGTTTGTCAGGATAACTGTTTTGGCATTAAAAGAGACACCCATTTTTGTCTTTACTCCTGTTACTGTCTTATTGTCAATTATTAATTCAGTAACCATGTCTTGCCACATGTATAGGTTGTCTGTATTTTCAATGATGTCTCGCCATGATTCAATAAATTTGGCGCGATCGTTTTGGGTGCGAGGACTCCACATTGCAGGTCCCTTAGAGCGGTTTAGCATTCTGAATTGAATAGCAGTTTTATCGCTCACTATTCCCATTTGCCCCCCAAGGGCATCTATTTCTCTTACAATTTGTCCTTTGGCAATGCCTCCAACGGCCGGGTTGCAACTCATCTGGGCTATTTTATTCATGTCCATTGTTATCAGCAATGTTTTTGAGCCCATGTTTGCTGCTGCAGTTGCTGCCTCGCATCCTGCGTGTCCTGCACCTACAACAATTATATCGTAATTAAAATTCATTATTCGTATAAATTAGATTGCAAATATACTAAAAAAGAAAAAGTTATCTCTTTTCATTATGTTAATTACAAATAATCAGGTGTTTGACTATTAGGTGATAAAGAGAAAATATCAGAATGCTTCTAGTAGAAGGCGGGTGGTTTTGGTCTTAAGTATAATGCTAGTTTATGATGCATCAGAATTTAATAAAATCAATGCTTCTTCCTCAGCAGCTCTCATCTCCATTTCCTGCTCATCAGTTAAGTCGTTAACTCCGCAGAGGTGTAGCACTCCATGAATTATAACCCTGTGTAATTCGTTAGAGAACTCAGTGTTGAATAATTGTGAGTTGGTTTTGACTGTGTCTAGACTAATATAGATATCTCCTGATATTTTATCATTTTCAGAGTAGTCGAATGTTATTATATCAGTGTAAAAGTCATGTTGAAGATACTGGAGGTTTACCTCCAATATCTTCTCATCATTGCAGAAAAGATAAGAGAGTTCTCCAATCTTTTTATTATACTTTGAGGCTACTTTTTTTATCCATTCAGATACTTTACCTCTATCTATATTTGGAAATTCTATCTCGTCAGAGTGAAATGTTATGGGCATAATGTATATTTATTATTAATATTCTATCCAAAAAACATGTATGCAATAAATATTGCTGCTATTACTCCTGCAAGGTCTGCAAGTAGTGCGTATGAAACAGTGTAGCGAGAATTTTTGATATTAACTGCACCATAATATACCGCAACTATATAAAATGTTGTGTCTGTAGCTCCTTGTAGTATGGCTGAAAGTCGTCCGGCAAATGAGTCTGCACCAAATGTCTTCATTGCATCTATCATCATGCCTCTGGCGCCGCTACCACTTAGGGGTTTCATTATGGCTGTAGGCATGCCATCTGCCCAGCGAGTGTCCATACCGGTTAATCCTGCTAAGCTTCTGAGGCCGTCCATTAAAAAGTCCATAGCGCCGGAAGCTCTGAAAACACCTATGCCCACCAAAATTGCGATGAGGTATGGGATGATAGTAACAGCTGTTTTAAATCCGTCTTTTGCTCCATCTATAAAAGCTTCAAATATATTTACTTTGGATCTTAAAGCCTTTGTTATGAATAATACTATAATAGTGAACAGGATGATGTTGGCTGCTAACCCGGATACTGTATTTATTTGTTCTTGCGGCATGTTTCGGAATATCATAATAGTTCCAACTATTATACTGAGCATTACTCCCAGAAATCCCATTATGGCTTTGTTGAAAATATTTATAGATTGTTTTATACAAACTGCTAGCATTCCTACGACTGTAGCAGCAAAAGTAGCAATCATAATTGGTATGAATACGTCTGCAGGATTAGCTGATCCCATTTGTGCTCTATATACCATTACCGTTACCGGTATTAGTGTCAGCCCGGAGGCATTCAGTACTAAGAACATTATCATTGGGTTAGAGGCTTGTTCTTTATTGGGGTTTATTTCTTGAAGCTCTTGCATAGCTTTTAATCCAAAAGGAGTGGCTGCATTATCCAAGCCAAGCATATTGGCAGATATATTCATCAATATAGATGCTGATGCAGGGTGTCCTTTTGGTATGTCGGGAAATAACTTTGAGAAAAGTGGTGAAGCTGCTTTTGAAAATAATTCTACCATTCCGCCCCTTTCACCAATTTTCATTACACCAAGCCAAAGGGATAGAACACCCGTAAGACCTAATGAAATCTCAAAGCCTGTTCTTGCAGAATCATAAGTAGAGTTCATTATTTCGGTAAATACATTAACATCACCTAAGAAAATTAGCTTTATAATTGCTACGCCAAATGCTATCAGAAAGAAAGCAACCCATACATAATTTAACACCATGCCAATTAAGTTTGTAAATTGTTTTGTCAAAGATAATAATTTCATTTAAAATATTTTTATCTTTACTCTTTCTAAATCTAAAT
>CAZSKF010000047.1:0-10776 GCA_964607405.1 uncultured Proteiniphilum sp.
TAACTATTCGCAACTGCGTATTTATGAATGGTTGTCACTTTGGTATTCAAATGGGCAATATTGGCGGGCACTTTGATATTTATAATAATATTTTTCTTGCCAATCGTATGGCTGCCTGTGAAGTTAGGAGCATGAATAAGAATGTTAGTGAAGTATCGGTTGATTTTCACAACAATACCGTTCTATTTACCTGGAGGCGCGACCCAATTCCAGAAGATAAAGATATGGGGTATGGATTTAGATATATGACGGGTGTGAATGCTAATGTGTATAATAACATATTTGGTGGTACTGACTTTGCGGCTCTTGACAGAACATATATTGATTCTGACAAGAGTAAGGAGGCAGAGCGCAAAACATCCGCTTGGGATAATCTATTCTTTGCAAATATCGAAGCCGATTTGTCTTTGCCATCGGGAGGAGGAAAGTTTATGCGAATCTTCGCTAAGCAGTTTGAAGATGTTGAGCAACTTGTGGAATATGAGGGAAACCGTGAAATGAACGAAACTGAAATAGAATCGCTATCTAAAAGCATTGATGCACCTTACCTAAAGGGTTTCCTTAGTCAGGAGGGAAGTTCAGCCAGCAGTTTTAATCCTAATTCGTCTGAGAATGTTCTACGCTCTGCATTGGGTATGAATCAACGTGGAACTACCAGTTATACTGTATCTATGTATGGAAACGGGTATCCGGCCCACAAAGCAAGTGACCTGTTTGGTGCAATAAATGGATACGGAGCACAACGTCCATAATAATAAACAACAACTTTAACATGACGACCAAGGTACAAGTAAAGCCAATTAGTGATGCTCTGCAAACCAAGTGTAAGTCTTGTGGGGGAATTATTCAATATTCACCCGAAGATGAAAACATGAAATGTATCTATTGTGGATTAGTTTCAATTATGGACAAAACTGCGGCCGAAACTAAAAGCAATGATTTTGAACATTGGAAAAGACTTGCAGATGAAAACAAGGATATTGGCACAGAGAGCGCTACTGAGATAAAATGCAGACAGTGTGGAGCTACAACCACACTGCCTGAAAACACCTCAGGTGCCAAATGCGCATTTTGCAGCACTCCATTAATATTGAACGAAGCACATGTGAAGCGGTTTTGGCAGCCTGAATATATACTGCCATTTAAGATTTCTGAAAAACAAAGTCAGGATTATTTTAAGAAGTGGCTTGGCAAAAAATGGTTTACTCCTAGTAAGGTCAAAAAATATGGTGTTACGACTGATTCCTTTAAAGGTGTATATCTTCCATTTTGGACATATGATGCAATGACTCATACAGTATATGTAGGTGAGCGCGGTGAGGACAGAACTGAGACTAGCCAAAACTCGAAGGGTGAAACTATAGAACGAACGGTTACAGATTGGTATAGAACATCGGGGATAGTTGACTTGAAGTTTGACAATATAATTGTACCTGCCTCCGAATCTCTTCCACCTGTTATTATCAACAGGTTAACCAACTGGGATATAAAGAATAGTGTGAACTATCAAAAGGAGTTTCTAGCAGGATTTATAACAGAGATTTATCAACGGGATTTTAGGGAGGGAGTTAATGATGCAAAGAAAAAGATGGATAGTATAATTGAAGATGCTATTCGCACTGATATTGGAGGTGACGACCAACGCATCAAAATTAAGAATACTGAGTATGATGACCTGATGTTTAAACTGCTTTTGCTGCCTATGTGGATTAGTGCATTCAATTATAATGGCAAACTGTATCAATTTGTAGTGAATGGACGAACCGGGCAGGTTATAGGTGAATATCCGAAAGACAAGATGAAGATACTTGCTTTTATCATTGCAGTTATTGCTATCATAATCATTCTATTTTCATTACTACGATAATATAAATTAAACTCTACTAGTTAAAACCAAAATCAATACCATGATAGAACACAACTCTTATATAATTATCAGGTTGTGGAATTTTGCAACAATTCTGTAGTTTTTAGACTTCTTTTGTTTGATATTATCGTATTTAAGTTATCTTTGCGTTTCAATCATTCATTAAAACAGAATTATTATGAGAAAAATTAACAAGTTCTTTTTAGCCGTAGCACTAGGGCTTATAATGTTTGCAACGAGCAGCTTTGCTCAGTCTCACAACCATGTTATTAAAGCTAACCCATTTGGATTGGCATTTGGCAACTTCAACTTGACATACGAAAAAGTTCTTAGCCACAACACCTCTGTACTCTTCTCAGGAAGCTATATGTACAAAATGTTTGGCGAAGATGTTTCTGCTGCCGGACTGGGTGCAGGATACCGCTGGTACGTTACCTCAAGGAAAACTGATGTACCTGCCGGATTCTGGATTACTCCTCAAGCAGCCATTGGATTTGGAAAATCAGACAATAGCTCAATAACTACGTTTACTATTGGAGCCGAAGTAGGTTACCAATGGGTTATGCGTAACGGATTTACTGTTGATTTGGGAATTGGACCTAACTATGGTTTCATAGCAGGTGATAACACGTTGGAATCAACAAGCGGTGTAGTGCCTTCATTAACACTAGCTATTGGATATGCATTCTAAATAGAACAAGAGTATAAAGCAAAAGAGACCGCTCTAAAATTAGGACGGTCTCTTTTTATATTAAGTAGCAAAGATCAAATCTATTGCATCCGTTTAATTATACTGTACGATTCTACAATACCTAGCTCACCGGCTTTACGCAAATCATCAATACCACCGGCTGTTTCACCAATGGACAAGCGGGCCATAGCACGATTAAAGTATGCCTCGGCAAACTGAGGTTCAAGCTTTATAGCAGTTGTATATATATCAATTGCAGCTCTATAATCTTTTTCATTGTAAAATATCTCGCCCATATTGTAATATGCAAAAATGAAATCAGGATCAAGCTCTATCACCTTTTCATAAAGTTTCATCACAGCATCACTTTTAAGCGACCTTGTTGAAACTTCCTGAACTTTCAACTTGGTCTTGCGGGGTAATCCTGTAATTGGGTCTATAATTGTAACACCCTTTGGCTCCTCTTTATTTTCATCTCTTGCAACTATTGATGCAGGATCAAGTTCCAACTGCTTTGACAATATAACAGCCTTTACAAAATATGATTGAGACATATCACCATCTAGTTCAATAGCTTTATCAATATCTGTCAATGCACTTTCAAAATCCTGAACAAGCATCAAATCGATTGCCCGACCCAAATACAGCTTAGCATCATTAGGATTCTTATCCATAAGCATTGAATAGTTATCTATTGATCTGAAGTGTGTCTGAACTTGCATTTCATTCAATGGAGCTTCATTGTTTACAACCTTTAGTTTCCAATTAAGCCCCAAAGTGTGGTTTGCCTTATCCAGTGACTCAGAAAAGTAAACCGGGCGATTAATCTCAAATCCTTTATCATAGTATGTAAGAACGAATCTGGGCTCAAGTGCCACTCGGGCATTCATATCTTGCACCCTGCCGCGCGACTCACTTTGATACTTACTACGCTTCTTCTCTGCAGACTCTTTATCTGCTACCACTAGCAGGTTAAACTTGTCTAAGTTACTATCGGTCTCCTCACGAGTATCCTTGCCTGACGACTGATCATTATCTTTTCTACCATCAACAGGATTGGTAGTGGCTTTTTGTTTTGCCTTTGCCTCTTCTCTGCGAGCTGTATTGTAGTCTTCCTCGGCACTTCGCAAGTCATTTATCTGTCTCTTCATTTCCGATCGCATATAGTAACCTGAGAAGAAATCAGGATGCCTTTCTAATACAAAACTCAAATCACTTATTGCACCTATGTTATTACCAATCTCGGCACTAAGCATTGCTCGATTGAGATAAGCCATATCATTCTCGGGCTCTAGTTCAATCACTTTATTGAAGTCATCAATAGCTCTGTTATTATCAGCAACCTGCGCACGCAGTAATCCACGGTTGAAACGTGCTATAATATTATCACTATCGGTTTCAATAACCCTGTCATAGTCAGCCATAGCACCTCGCAGGTCATTGAGATTATATTTTATAAGTCCTCGGTTTATATAGTTGCCCGTAAAGTATGGATCGAGCTTAATAGCCTCATCCAAATCCTCAAGCGCATCATCATATTTATTTATCTGGAAATAAAGCAATCCACGCGCAGCAAACGAATGTGCGGTATATGGATCTTTCTCAATTGCCAAG
The DNA here is from genome assembly GCA_964607405.1 of uncultured Proteiniphilum sp. GTDB lineage: Bacteria > Bacteroidota > Bacteroidia > Bacteroidales > Dysgonomonadaceae > Petrimonas. The sequence continues at coordinate 4,173 of CAZSKF010000047.1, forward strand.
TTGTAGTCTGACAAGGCACTAATGGTATCTTGTTTTTCCAGATGCAATTGTGCACGAGTTAAATATCCGGGAATATAATCAGGATAACGACGTACTAAAACTTCAAAGAACTTCTCAGCAATTTCATAGTCCTTCATTTCCATGTTTACGATAGCCATATTAATTAATGTAAGCCTATCTTCAGGGAAAAACTCAAGGCTTCGCTGATAATCGGCAGCAGCCATCTGATAATTTTCCAAGTTTTGTCGTGCTGCTCCTCTCAATTGGTATGCTGCTGTGTAATATGGATTTCGGTTGAGACACATATCAGCATCTTCTTCTGCACCTTTAAAGTCCTCAAGCATAAATTTAGCCATTGCTCTAAAATAGTATGGTTCAGCAAGGTGTGGCTTTGCAGATATAACCTGATTAAAATACTGAATTGCCACCACATAATCCTCAAAGTACATAGCGTTTCTGCCAATTATCATCACCCTGTTTGTATTTACCTGAGGGTAAATGGCAAGGGCCGAAATTAGCAAGTATAGCGTTATAACTAGTTTCTTCATTTATGTTGATTCTCTTTTAATTACAGTTTCCATTATTATTTCACTTAACCTCCACCACTCTACTTCCATTCTCTGTTTCGCGTATCGCTACCTCAACAATATCTAGCGGCAGTATTGGTTCAATTAACTCGGGCCACTCTATGAAACAAACATTGCCACTGTAGAAATAGTCTTCGTAGCCAAAATCATAAGCCTCCTCAAGTTTATTGATTCTATAAAAATCAAAATGGAAGATAGGGTCTCCACTACCCGACTTATATTCGTTCACAATAGCAAATGTGGGGCTTGTTATTGTCTCCTTCACGCCCAAGACCTCACAGATAGCTTTAATGAAAGTGGTTTTGCCTGCACCCATATCTCCATAAAATGCAAAAACCTTATTATCACCCATTTGGTCTGCAAATCTTTGAGCAGCCTCAGAAATATCATTTAAATTATTTATCTCTAATTTCATATATAGTTTATCGTTACTATTGCAGCTTTATAAATTTAATTTTCTCACTTTGAGCTCAGTACAGCAAATGGAACCATCATCTCTTCCATAGAAACACCTCCATGCTGAAAACTATCTTCGTGAAACGACACATAGTTATTGTAATTACTTTGATAGACAAAGAAGCTATCACTGAGTGCAAATACATATCTCGAACTCAAATTGGGAGATGGCAAGCCTATCAACTCAGGTTGCAACACCTCAAATACTTTTTTATTGTCGTATGTCATATGTCGCCCTACCTTATATCTGGGGTTTGTACTTGCCGACTTGTCAGTGACTATCTTTAACGGATTTTTCACTCGTATTGTTCCATGATCTGTTGTAAAAACAGCCTTATATCCCTTTTCTGAAATCCTTTTCAAGAGAGTGAACAATGGCGAGTGTTGAAACCACGCATGAGTGAGCGATCTATAAGCAGCCTCGTTCGGCACGAGCTCCTGCAGCATTTTTTGCTCGGTGCGTGCGTGAGAAAGAATATCTATAAAATTGAATACTATAACATTCAAATTATTGTTCTCTAAAGCATTAAAATCCAGCAATAATCTTTCACCCTCTGCATTGCTATTAACTTTTCGATAACCAACCTTTTTGCCTGGTCTAAACTTATCAATAAAAGCTTTTAGCAAAATATCTTCCGACAGGTTCTTTCCCTGATCATCACCCTCATCTACCCACAATTGTGGATATGCTTTTGATAGTTGCAAGGGAGTTTGCCCGGACAATAATGCATTTCGTGCATATTGAGTAGCAGTAGGCAAAATACTAAAATAGACATCTTCATTAATAGAGAAGTAATCTATAAGCAAAGGTTTAATTGAATACCATTGATCTAGCCTAAAATTATCAAGCAAAATCAAAAACACCCTCTCGTTCTTATCTAATACAGGAAATATCCTTTCTTTGAAAAGAGTGTGACTTAAAATAGGTGCATCATCACCAGCCTTAGTAGAAAACCAGCTTTGATATTGACTTCTTATAAACTTCGAGAACTCACTGTTAGCCTCTTTTTTTTGCATCAGCAACACATCCTCCATAGGATTGCCCGAAGCTTCAAAAGTTATATCCCATGATACAAGTCGCTTGTAGATAGATACCCATCCTTGTGGCGTATTGCATGTATTTATATCATTAGCCAAAACAACAAAGTCGTCACGATACCCTACAAGACTAGACTCCTTTTCAATATCTCTTTTATCAAGAATCTTTTTTATGGCAAGCAATATTTGATGTGGGTTAACCGGCTTAATAAGATAATCAGCAATTTTCTTACCAATAGCCTTTTCCATTATACCCTCATCCTCACTCTTAGTTATCATCACAATAGGTATATGAGGATGCAGCCTATTTATCTTCTCAAGTGTTTCAAGGCCAGATATTCCGGGCATATGTTCATCCAAGAAGATAAGATCAAACATCTGTTCCGAACATAAATCGATAGCATCACGACCATTATTTACTTCCACCACATCAAAGCCTCGTTCGTTTAGAAAAAGAACATATGGTTTTAATAAATCAATCTCATCATCAGCCCAAAGGATTCTAGCTCGCTTCATTTTGAATATCTTAAATGCTTGTCTCTGTTAATCAGAACAAAATTAGATATTAATTGGTTATTGCACAATCATTTTCAGCAAAAGTTAAACAGCACAAGCATTCACCTCTCAAACCTCACGCACAAATACATCGCCCCTACTATATTTAATTTTTAATTAGTTGAAATGCTAAAGCAAAGGAAGATAGAGATATATAGAACCACTAATTTTAGTACGACAATAATTAAACTATTATCAATTTCAAATGTTCATCATGGTGAAAAGTAAACATAACTTACATAAAAACAGAATTTATAATGAAATCAATAGCAATAATATACGGCTCAAGTACGGAAAATACTAAAAATGCAGCTGATAAAATTGCCGAAGGACTATCGGAGTACTCACCAACAATTGTAGATGTGTATGATGGCGAGGAAGAAGCTTTTCTATCTCACGATATTCTAATCTTAGGAGTATCAACATGGGGTGTAAAGGATCTGCAGGATGACTGGGCAGACTTTTTCAATAGGTTTGTAAAACTAGACCTAAGCGGAAAAACCATTGCACTGTTTGGATTGGGAGATGCTTTTATTTATCCCGACTCATTTGTTGACGCAATGGGTATTCTATACGAAGCAATTGCAGAACAAGATTGCAAAATAATTGGTAAAGTAGCAAATGAAGGATATCAGTATGACTATTCCCGTGCATTGGTGGACGATGTATTTGTAGGCTTACCACTTGATGATGATAACGAACACGACCTAACAGATGAAAGAATAGAAAAGTGGGTTGAACAATTAAAATCTGAGTTTTAACCAGCTCAAAACTTAACAACCCTGTCTTTGATTTCAGAGACAGGGTTGTTTGTTATACTAAACTTATATTAAAACACATTCAGCAATTATATACAAGCTCATAATTTTTTTCAAAAATAATATTGAACTATTTAGCACATATATATCTTTCAGGCAACAATCAAAAGTTGCAATTGGGTAACTTCATGGGTGACTTTGTGAAAGGGCGAAGCTACGAGGACTATCCTGAGCCTTTCAAAACAGGAATTCTGATGCATAGGGAGATTGATAACTTTACAGACAATCATCCTGTATTTTGCGAGACTGTTTCCGTGTTGCGACCTACATTCAAAAGATATTCGGGTATAATGGCCGACATGTATTATGACTATTGTCTTGCAAGCAACTTTGACAAATATAGCCCCGACACAAGCCTAGACAGTATTGCCAGAGGATTTTATACAGCAAGTATATTAAATTACAACCACTTGCCTGAAAATATAAAGAGTTTTATTTTTCACTTTATATCAACCAACAGGCTCAAGAAATACAGCACACTTGACGGTCTCGAAGATTCGTTGAGAATTATGTCCGAGAAGAAATCAAGCGCAATAAATCCCACATTGAGCATAGAGTTCTTAAAAGACAATGAAACTGTTATCAGAAATCAGTTTGACGAATTTATGCCCGACGTCATTAACTTTGCAAAAGACTATATTGTTGATAATCCTATACAAGAATAGCCAAGCGCAACTAGTGCTTACTACACCCTCCTAAGATTAAATACATCCTTTCTTCTATCCCTAAGGTTGCGAACGCTGCCAAATTGATTTAGCTCTCGCAATAAATCCAAATCAACATCACCTATCAAAATCATTTCGGTGTTAGGTGTTGCTTCAGCTTTTACTCCATCCGTAGGGAAAGAGAAATCACAAGGAGTAAACACCTTAGACTGAGCATACTGTATGTCCATATTATGAACCTTAGGTAAATTGCCCACACAACCGGCTATTGCCACATAGCACTCATTTTCTATGGCTCTAGCCTGCGCACAGTGACTCACACGCGAATATCCATTTTGAGTATCTGTAAGGAATGGAACAAACAATATATCCATACCATCTTCTGCCAAAAGCCTTGAAAGTTCAGGGAACTCCACGTCATAGCATATCAAAACTCCTACTTTTCCACAGTCTGTATCAAATGTCTGCAAGGTATGACCACCCTGCATACCCCACACTCTGGCCTCATCAGGAGTTACATGTATCTTTTCATACTTATCCACACGTCCGTCTCTATGACACAAAAAACCAACATTATAAAGGCTTCCATCCCTTACCTCAGGCATACTGCCGGTAATAATATTGATATTATATGTAATAGCCAGCTCGGTAAGTCTGGAATAAATCGCTTCAGTGTATTTAGCCAACTCTCTAATGGCATTTGGTTCAGTCAAGTGATTATATTTTGCCATCAGAGGAGCATTGAAAAACTCAGGGAAAAGTGCAAAGTCAGCATGATATCCTGAAACCGAATCCACAAAAAACTCAGCATGCTGAATCAAGTCATCAAGATCTTTGTAAGGGCGCATTTGCCATTGTATAAGCCCCAATCTAACAATACGCTTTGGAACACTGGCCTCATCCGTTGGCTCTTCATAATAAATATTATTCCAACGCATTAGCACAGCATATTCACCCGACTCCTCATCACCCTTTAGGTATCCCCTTAATATACGAACAGCCTGAAAGTTATTTGATATCTGAAAGTTTAAAACCGGGTCATCTATCTCTTTCACCCTAACTCGTCTTATATATTCACGTGGAGACATCTCATCAGCATAATGATGATAATTAGGCATTCTGCCACCAAAGATGATAGATTTTAGATTCAATCTTTCACAAAGCTCTTTTCTATAATCATACAATCTTCTACCCAACCTCAATCCCCTATACTCCTTACCTGTAAATACTTCAATTCCGTACAAGACATCGCCATCAGGATCATGAGTAGTAAAAGTCTCATCGCCTGTGATTTGTCTATATGTATGCTTATCTCCATACTTTTTATAATCAACAATAATTGATAAGGCACATGCTGCTATCTTACCGTTAACCTTAATAATTGCCTGCCCTTCCGGAAAAATTGAGATCAGTTTTTTCAACTGTCCCTTTCTCCAATATGCATTGGGGATATCACCATATATATCTATCATCATTGTCTTGAGCTCCTCAAAGTCATCAAGAGTGAGATAACATAATTCTATATTTTCTATATTACTTATGTCCATAGCTTTTATAACTATTGTTGTGTGTAAATTCTAATTATTTTGACGTCAGTAGTTGGTCGCTCATAATGGTCTATAGGCAAATTGGCTATTTTATCAATAACTTCAAGTCCCTCAATCACCTCTCCAAATACAGTGTATTCACCATCTAAATGTCTTGCACCTCCAACGGTGGTATATGCCTCACGCATATCCTCAGGAAAGAAAAACTTTCCCGGTGCAGCCTCATATAGTGAATCAACTACATGAAGAACAGAATCAAGCAATGTATTAAAAGCACTAACGTCTGTTGCTTTTAGCTCAGCCAATTTATCACGATAAGGAGAATAATGCTCTCTAACAATTTTGTTTTTTATAGGCACGTTTACAGCCCTTTCCAAAGTATCAATTCTACCCTCGGTAAGCACCTTGCCATGAACAATAAAGAATTGAGAACCATCAGACTTTTTTTGTGGATTAACACTATCATCTCGGCGTGGAGCTGCCAATGCTCCCTTCTTGTGAAAATGATGAGCTTTAAACTCAGGCATAATATCCATATCTGTCCTGCCACCTCCAACCTGTGCTCCGGCTGGAGCATTCTTAGAGTCCTGGGCACCCCCCTGAATCATAAACTCTTTTAATACTCTGTGAAACAAAGTACCGTCAAAATATTGTCTATTTATTAGCTTTATAAAATTATCGCTATGATTTGGTGTATCATCATACAATATGGCCTTCATTGTACCATAATTTGTTTCAATGACAACTGTTGGATATTTGTTTTGAGCCATCAGGAAAAAAACAAACATAAACATTACTAAGGATAGTGTGCTCTTCTTCATTACTCTTCTCTTTTGATTAAAAATAAACGGTGATGCCTCCACATTTATAAGGTAGAGGCACCTATATTAATTTGGTGCTCTCTTATAAATAAAGAATGCTATAATAATAAACACTAA
>CAZSKF010000047.1:10876-15576 GCA_964607405.1 uncultured Proteiniphilum sp.
CGCTCTTTTTGGCTAGCCACATGCTTCCTAAGTTGAGGATTTGACATCATTTGCTGGTCATACTTCGCAACTACAAAGTCATTTGGCACAACCTGAATAATAGTATCAATAGAAGTGCCCGTTGTAATTGTTTCTTTTAATCCGTCAAACTCGCGAATTGTATAATCCTTTATCGTCCAATGAAACAAAGAATCATAAATTATAGATCTGGCAGTAAGTCTGGAAACAAGATCCAAGTCATCAAAATGGTCAATAGAAAACTGATATCCCGTATTGCTTATCATATCAAAGTTCCCAAAATAAATATTTGTATTCTTAGAAACTTTAAACTGTATATCTCTCTCGCCTGTTTTCTTTCTATCAGGATTCACATAAGTCTGCTCAAACTCTATACGCGTTTTATTTGCAGGAGGAATGATATACCCGCTCATTACAAAAGAAAACAAAGCAATTATTGCAGCTGAAGTCATATAAGGTAGCAGCATTCGCCTAAAGCCAATACCATTTGACAGGATAGCGATAATCTCAGAGTTTGAAGCCATCTTTGAAGTGAAAAATATCACTGCAATAAAAATAAACAGAGGACTAAACAGATTAGCATAATAAGGAATAAAGTTTAGGTAATAATCAACTACTATAGCCTTTAGCGGTGCATTATTGCTCATAAACTTATCTATCTTCTCATTGATATCAAACACCACCGATATTGATATAATAAGAGCAATCATAAAAACGAAAGTTCCCAAAAACTTCTTTATGATATATCTGTCTATTCTGGAAAATCCTAACTTCTGCTTCATAAACTTATTCAGTGGTTATTTATTATAGGCGTCTAGTTACCTGCTCCAATATCATTGGCTTCCATGTAGAGAAGTCACCCGCTATTATATGCTTGCGTGCTTCTTTCACCAGCCACATATAAAATGCAAGATTGTGAATTGAGGCTATCTGCAATCCTAAGATTTCATTCACATTAATCAAGTGTCGCAAGTAAGCTTTGCTATAAAGAGTATCAACAAATGATGCGCCATCCTCTTCGATGGGTGAGAAATCATTTTTCCAACGTTCATTTCTCATATTCATAACACCATTCTTTGTAAATATCTGTCCGTTTCTACCATTGCGCGTCGGCATGATACAGTCAAACATATCAACTCCTCGTTCAATTGCTTCCAGCAAATTTGCAGGAGTACCAACCCCCATTAGATAACGTGGTTTATCTTTTGGCAATATTTCATTTACCACCTCTATCATTTCGTACATTACCTCAGTAGGCTCACCAACTGCCAAGCCACCAATAGCATTACCATCGGCCCCCTTACTTGCCACATTTTCAGCTGCTCTTCGTCTCAAGTCAGGATGTGCAGCACCTTGAACAATAGGAAATAGTGACTGTTTGTGCCCATAAAGAGGTTCAGTTTCATTAAATCTGGCAATACATCTATCCAGCCATCTTTCGGTTAGGCCCAGAGATTTTTTTGTGTATTCGTAATCTGAATCACCAGGGGGACATTCGTCGAATGCCATAATTATATCAGAACCCAGTATTCTCTGAATATCAACTACACGTTCGGGTGTAAACAAATGCCTAGAACCATCAATATGCGATCTAAATTCAGCTCCCTCTTCGGTTAGCTTTCTATTATCAGAAAGAGAGAACACCTGAAACCCACCACTATCCGTAAGGATAGGTTTATTCCAGCTGTTAAATTTGTGCAATCCTCCTGCAGCACGAATAGTTTCGAGACCGGGACGTAAATATAAATGATAGGTATTTCCTAATATAATCTGAGCTTTTATATCATTCTCAAGTTCAGTCATATGCACTGCTTTGACACTACCCACTGTGCCCACAGGCATAAATATAGGTGTTTCAATTTGTCCATGATCAGTAGTAATCAATCCTGCACGTGCATTTGACTTGGGGTCGTTATGTAAAAGTTTAAAATCCAATTTGTTTGCGCTTATAAATTTTAATGACAAAGATATAGGTTTTGCATCAACAAACAGAATAGTAAAGTTTTAAATTTCGTTACTACTTATATTCTGTAAAGATTTAACGCCAATAAGTGTAAAACTATAGAAGTTTATTTTAATTTTGTCATCATTTAAAACATTTATCAAAATCGCAAATATGCAACGCAAACCAGATTGGCTCAAGATATCACTGCCACAAGGCAAGAAATATCTTGACATTAAAGATATTATAGCAAAAAAGAGTTTACACACCATCTGCGTGGATGGCAAATGCCCCAACCTTGCCGAATGCTGGGGAAGAGGTACGGCCACCTTCATGATTATGGGAAACATCTGTACACGCAAGTGTAAATTTTGCGCCACCACATATGGTCGCCCTCATTCTTTAGATTGGGACGAGCCGGATAGACTGGCAGAGACAGTAAATAAAATGAATCTTAGACACTGCGTTATCACCAGTGTTGACAGAGATGACCTAAAAGATGGAGGAGCAGGATTTTGGGCTTTCACTATAATGAAACTAAAAGAGAAAAACCCCAGCATAACAATTGAGACACTAATCCCGGACTTTAACGGCAAGGAAGAGTTAATCAAAAGGGTTATTGATGCACAGCCAAATATCATATCTCACAATATGGAGACAGTTAGGAGACTAACTCCTCAAATCAGAAGCAAAGCAAAATACGAAGTCAGCCTAAAGACAATTGAAACTGTAGCAAAAAGCAATACAGTAAAAGCTAAATCTGGCATAATGGTTGGGCTTGGTGAGACCGAAGATGAAGTTTTTGAAACCATGGACGACCTGCTGGCTGTTGGCTGTAAAATATTAACGATAGGTCAGTATCTCCAGCCAACACGCGAACACGAACCTGTTCATGAGTTTGTTACACCCGAACAGTTTGCAAGATACAAGACTGTGGGACTAGAAAAAGGATTCAGATTTGTAGAGAGCGGACCACTTGTCAGATCATCATATCATGCTGAAAAGCATGTTTAGAATAAAAAAATCAACAAGAAATAATAATCAATGAGCAAGCATATCATCTTCGAAGATTTGGGAATATCACCATACAAATCAACTTGGGAGTATCAAGAATCCTTATTCACTAAGGTATTAGAAAGCAAGAAAAAGGGTGAGACCAATAAAGATCAATACTTACTTTTTTGTGAACACAATCATGTTTACACATTAGGCAAAAGCGGTGACCGCCAAAACCTATTAATAACAGAACATCTGTGCAAAAGCAAGAATATTGATTATTATCCTATCGATCGTGGAGGCGATATCACATATCACGGGCCGGGCCAATTGGTAGCATATCCCATAATAGACCTAGATGAATTCAAGATTGGCATCAAAACATACATTTCAATGCTTGAGGATGTAATTATTTCTGTTCTCAAATCATACGATATAATTGGAGAGAAAGATACTAGTGCAATGGGAGTATGGATTGATGTTGACAACCCTGCCAAAGCACGAAAAATATGTGCAATTGGTGTCAAGGCCAGTCGATTTGTTACAATGCACGGGCTAGCACTTAATGTGAACACTGACTTGTCGTATTTTTCTTATATTAATCCTTGTGGTTTTACAGACAAACCTGTAACTTCAATGCAAAAAGAGCTGGGCAAAGGAGTTGACTTTGAAGAAGTTTCACAAAGAACAAAGTCAGCATTTAAAGATGTATTCGGATTCGAATATTAATACAGAACTATAATCACACTACTTAAATATTTTATTATACATATCACATAGATGGATAACAACGTACTTCAGGTTTTACAAAGCAAAATAGAATGGCTTAACTATGTAATATTCGACTTCAAATGGCTATATTTTGATTTATGGTCATTAGTGAATTTATGGAGTGGAGCAATCCTATTTGTAATTATATCAGTATTAGGAATAAAGAAAAGATGGCACGCCCTTCTTTCACTACTAGTATTGGCACAGATGGCACAGGCAACATACCCCAATACAATCCCGGAAATGTATTGGATAACAAAAGCAATTAGCAATATCAACGACCTATCAATAGGCATGCTGGGAGGATATTTCATGTATTCTTTTTTTAATTGGAACAAGAGAAGAAAGTATGGTGCCTGGCTGGCAACATTCATTTCCACTATTACCATTTCATTCATTTGGGTGGGCACATACGGATACAGCTACAACATTGCATTTTTCAATTCACCAGCAATCAACTGGTGGGCATTTATGTGTTGGACCATATCTGGTGCTATCATGGTAACTATCTATCAGTTAATCAAAAAAAGAAAAGGATTTAGTATAGCAGCCATATCCACGTGGCTTATATACATAACTATTCTTCTGTCTGTTGAGTACCTTGCATTTCATATTTTCACATTCCAAGAAGCTACTCAAGGTACCGAAGCATTGATATTTGATGTAATTCACGGAAGACCCGAAATGCATGTGTTTTACACAACCTCAACATTTATATTTATATGTGCTTTTATGTTGTTGTCTAAGATTTTCAAGAAGTATGAGAATATGATGGTTCATTAAGATTATTAGTACTTACAAATATCAAAAGGGCTGTTTCAAGTTAAACCTGAAACAGCCCTTTATCGTTATCTATATCTATCTTATCTAAAATCCTACTCTATAGCAGCTTGTGCTGATGCCAAGCGTGCAATTGGAACACGGAATGGAGAGCAAGACACATAGTTGAGCCCTACATGATGGCAGAACTTAA
>CAZSKF010000048.1:0-15378 GCA_964607405.1 uncultured Proteiniphilum sp.
ACATCTATTTGGGCAGGGTCAAAAAGTTGATGCCTGCACTAAATGCTGCATTTGTAGATGTAGGACATAAGAAGGACGCTTTTCTTCACTATTTAGACTTAGGGGTAGAATTTAACTCTGTGTCTAGCTTTCAAAAACTTGTAGCAGACAAAAAGAAAGTTCAACAAATCCAAAAGATGAAACTTGAGCCGGGCATTGAAAAAGAAGGTTCTATTTCAGACATGCTTAAACCTGGGCAGGAAGTACTGGTACAGATAGCTAAAGAGCCTATCTCAACCAAAGGACCACGCCTTACATCAGAGATTTCATTTGCTGGAAGATTTATGGTATTAATACCATTTATGAATCGCGTATCAGTATCCCAAAAAATCAGATCACGCGAGGAGCGTGCTCGTCTTAGAGAGCTTGTGCAAAGTATAAAACCAAAAAACTTTGGAGTTATTATTCGCACTAATGCAAGAGATAAGCGCGTTGCAGAACTGGATGCAGAGTTAAAAGTATTAGTAAAACGTTGGGAAAAGACTTCTGAAAATCTTGTAAAGGCAAAACCAACTCAATTGGTTTTCGAAGAAACAGGAAGAACAGTAGCTTTATTAAGAGATATTTTTGATCCCTCGTTTGAACAAATTCATATCAATGATGATAATGTAGCAAAACAAATTGCCGAATATGTAAGCTTAATTGCTCCCGATAGAAAAAATGTTGTAAAACTTTATAAGGGAGGGCTACCAATTCTAGACAATTTTGGAGTCACCAAGCAAGTAAAATCACTTTTTGGTAAAACAGTTACATTTAAGAATGGTGCATATCTCATCATTGAACATACAGAAGCACTACATGTAGTTGACGTAAATAGCGGAAACAGGAATAGAAAATCTTTAGGCCAGGAAGAAAGTGCATTTGAAGTAAACATTGCAGCCGCCGAAGAGATTGCTCGCCAACTCCGATTACGAGACATGGGAGGTATTATAGTAGTAGATTTTATAGATATGGGCTCGGGTGAGCATCGAAACAAGCTATTCAATAAAATGAATGAGCTTTTGGCTACCGACAGAGCAAAACATAAAATACTACCTTTAAGTAAATTCGGGCTTATGCAAATAACACGTCAGCGTGTTCGACCCGAAATTGAAATAGCCACAAGCGAGACATGCCCTACTTGCTTTGGCAAAGGAAAAATAAAATCTTCAATTTTGTTCACAGATACTCTTGAAGGCAAAATTGACTATTTGGCAAATAAGCTAAAAGTGAAGAAATTCAGTCTGCACATTCATCCGTATGTCGCAGCATATTTAAAACAAGGATTCTTTTCGTTAAGTAGTAAATGGAAGAAAAGGTATGGTGTATCATTCAAAGTTATTCCTAACCAAGATCTAGGGTTTCTACAATATGAGTTCTTCGATAAGGAGAATAACGAAATAGACCTAAAAGAAGAAATTGAAATGAAATAACGCTTCACATTGTTGAAGTTGCAAAAATAAAAGCCGTCACACATTATGATTAATATCTAATGTGACGGCTTTTTGCATTTCTATATAGTTGCTTCTTATAACAATTACCTATCCCCTACCATATTCTCAGGCCTTACCCATTCATCAAACTGTTCAGGAGTAACATATCCCAACCTAATAGCCTCTTCACGAAGAGTAGTTCCATTTTTATGGGCTGTTTGAGCAATCTCTGCAGACTTGTAATACCCAATCTTAGTATTAAGCGCAGTCACCAACATCAGAGAATTATCCAGCAACTCTTTAATTCTTGTATAATTAGGCTCGATTCCTCTAGCACAATTAATATCAAACGATACACAGGCATCCGCTATTAGCTCTGCTGATTGAAGGAAGTTTGCAGCCATCATTGGTTTATACACATTCAATTCATAATGTCCCTGAGTTCCACCAAAGGTTATAGATACATCATTCCCTATTACTTGTGCTGCTACCATTGTCAACGCCTCACTCTGGGTAGGATTAACCTTACCGGGCATTATTGACGAACCCGGCTCATTTTCCGGTATATGTATTTCCCCTATACCCGAACGAGGTCCTGATGCCATCATACGTATATCATTTGCAATTTTATGTAAGGAAACGGCAACTTGTTTTAAAGCAGAGTGACTCTCAACAATGGCATCATGAGCCGCAAGAGCTTCAAATTTATTTGGCGCAGTAACAAAGGGAAGTCCTGTAAAGTCAGATATATATTTGGCCACAAGAACATCATACCCTCTAGGAGTATTAAGTCCGGTACCTACTGCGGTTCCACCCAAAGCCAATTCACTCAGATGTGACATTGAATTTTTTATTGCTTTTATTCCATATTCAAGCTGAGCTGCATAACCAGACAACTCTTGACCTAATGTTAGCGGTGTGGCGTCCATAAGGTGAGTTCTACCAATCTTAACAACATCTTTAAACTTTTCTGATTTTTCCTGCAATGTAACTTTTAACTGCTCAATTGAAGGGATTGTTTTCTGAACCAATATCTGATAAGCTGCAATATGCATAGCAGTAGGAAAGGTATCATTTGATGACTGAGATTTATTCACATCATCATTAGCTCTCACAAAAGGTTCACCTCCTAGCTCTCCATACTTATCTAGTTGTGCCTTATTAGCGATAACTTCATTAACATTCATATTCGATTGGGTACCAGAACCAGTTTGCCAAATAACCAATGGAAATTCATCATCAAGACTCCCCGCTAATATCTCATCACACACTGCCGCTATAGCATCTCGCTTTTCAGCAGGCAAAACACCTAGATCATGATTTGCATACGCTGCAGATTTCTTTAATATTGCAAAGGCTTTTATAATTGGTTTTGGCATAGATGCCGAAGGACCTATCTTAAAATTCTCAAGCGAACGCTCTGTTTGGGCAGCCCACAATCTATTTGCAGGAACCTTTATTTCACCCATAGTGTCTTTTTCTATTCTAAATTTCATACTGTAATATTTTAGGTTTAAAAACTAAAGATACAAAAAATATAATTCATATCATATTTCTATTTATTATAAACACTTATATACAAACTATGGCTATTTAATATCAGATAGAAATTAATTATAGATATTTATTCCATTATTTTTATTGTTTAGGATAAACATTATTATCTTTACAAGGTATCAGAAAATCAAGTTAAACCATTTAAGAATAAAGACATGAATGCAGAAGAACTAAAGAGACAAAGAGACAAAGAAAATCAAAAAAAACTTACTACTGTTGCCGGAGCTCCTGTTGGCAACAACCAGGATTCCATGACAGCAGGAGCACGTGGGCCTATGGTACTACAAGATGTTTGGTTTTTAGAAAAACTGGCACATTTTGATCGTGAAGTAATACCTGAGAGACGAATGCACGCCAAGGGATCTGGTGCCTTCGGTAAATTCACAGTTACTCACGACATTACCAAATACACTAAAGCAAAAATATTCTCTGAAATTGGCAAGGAAACAGAAATGTTCGTAAGATTCTCAACAGTTGCAGGAGAACGTGGTGCTGCTGATGCCGAAAGAGATATACGCGGCTTCGCCATGAAATTTTATACAGAGGAGGGGAACTGGGACCTAGTTGGAAACAACACACCCGTATTCTTCTTCCGTGATCCATTAAAATTCCCCGATCTTAACCATGCAGTAAAAAGAGACCCTCACACCAATCTCCGAAGCCCCAATAATAACTGGGATTTCTGGTCTAGCCTTCCTGAAGCATTGCATCAGGTAACAATAACAATGAGCGACAGGGGAATACCAAAAAGCTATCGCCATATGCATGGTTTTGGTAGTCACACCTACAGCTTCATAAACTCAAACAACGAAAGACATTGGGTTAAATTCCATTTCGAGACACAGCAAGGTATAGAGAATCTTACTGATATGGAAGCTGAGTCTCTGGTTGGTAAAGATAGAGAAAGTCATCAGCGAGATCTGTTTGAGGCTATTGGAAACGGCAACTTCCCCAAATGGAAACTATTTGTGCAGATAATGACAGAAGAACAAGCTGAAAAGATGCCATACAATCCATTTGATCTGACTAAAGTATGGTACAAGAAAGATTTCCCACTAATTCCTGTAGGAGAGTTTGAGTTAAATCGCAATCCTGACAATTACTTCCAGGATGTAGAGCAAGCGGCTTTCAATCCTGCAAATGTAGTTCCCGGGATAAGCTTTTCACCAGATAGAATGCTGCAAGGACGCCTATTCTCATACGGAGATGCACAAAGGTACAGACTAGGAGTTAATCACCACCAGATTCCTGTTAACCAGCCCAAAGGTGCCACACATAGCTACAACAGCTACCATAGAGATGGAATGATGAGAGTTGATGGAAATCAAGGTGCTAGCTTGCACTACGAGCCTAATAGTTACAATATGTGGCAAGAGCAACCAGAGCATCAAGAGCCACTTGAAAAAGGAGGGGATGTTAAGAGATGGAGTTTCCGCGAAGACGATGACAATTATTTCGAACAGCCCGGCAAACTATTTAGATTAATGACACCGGAGCAACAAAAATGCTTATTCGAAAACACAGCTCGTAATATGGGCTGCTCAGAAGATAAAATAAAAATCAGACATATCAACAATTGCTACAAAGCCGACCCAGAATACGGTCGAGGCGTTGCTGACGCACTTGGTATCAGTTATGATAAAGCAGGAATTGAATAATTATGTTTTCTGACTAAACAAACAACTTTCAGCATATTTAAAGAGCCAAATCCGTAAAACAGATTTGGCTCTTTAATTTATTGCTAACTATCAGATTATCGTTTTAATCTTTTCTCTTATTCTTAGCTTCTATAAACTTCTGAATTTCCTCATCGTTTAGCAATTTCACGTTTGTAAATAGATATTTAGTATCTAAAAAGCCTCCAAATTGATTTACCTCTTCAATTATAGAAACAATGCTAGACTTAGCATCTACCTCAATAGGGAATAACATGCGGATTGAAAAATAGTTATTATTAATTTCAAAACTTTCTATATCTATACCTGCCTGGCTAAATTGAAAGCGAAACTCTCTTTCAATAATCTCCCGTTGCAAGTCAGAAAAAGGCTCCAAATCACTTGATGTAAATACACCAAAGAAACGTAGTTTCTTGCCATGCCCCCCCAAACCAGAAGAAATATAAACCTGCTGTTGACCAGACAAGTTTGAGCTCAATATTATTCTACTACCAACCAACGCCATAGATGACCAGTTTAGCAAATCAGACTCTAAGGGGCTACTATGATAAGTTTCAATAGCACGATAAGCACGCACATCAGGAATAGAAGACAATCTAATTAAACTCTTTTTCTTTCTAACTATCGGTTGATTTGGAGAAAAAAGAACAACAATCTCCTCATCAGTATCAAAGGACAAGTCACTCCGTCTAAGTTTATCAGATTCTCTAAAAAACTCCATCTGCTCCTCAATTGGCACAAGATCCTCTAGCAGATGAAATGAATCAATTCCCTGCTCCTCTATCATCTGACGCAAATTTCTTAATAAGTCTTCTTCATTACTCATAGTATCACAAAGATATAAATTATATCCCAATAGTAATGATATTTTCTCATCTACAATTGATGCAAGCATCAATTGTGCAGGCTATTTTTGATTAAATTTCTTCAAATTGCTAATTATCTAATCATAATTGTTTAAATTCGCAGGTTAGATAGGGCTAAAACAATAATTAGCTATAACCACTTTAAAACAATATGAAAGTCAAAATAATAAATAAATCAAAGCACCTACTTCCTGAATATGCAACCCCACTATCAGCAGGAATGGACTTGCGTGCCAATATCGAACAACCTGAGACCCTTAAACCATTGGAGCGCAAACTCATCTCAACAGGTATATACATAGAGTTACCCCCTGGCTTTGAAGCTCAAATAAGACCAAGAAGCGGCCTTGCATTCAAACATGGCATTTCCATTGTAAACTCACCTGGAACTATCGATGCAGACTACAGAGGAGAAATCAAGGTAATATTGATTAATCTCTCTAATGAAGAATTTGTAATTAACGATGGCGAAAGAATTTGTCAAATGGTAATTTCAAAACATGAACGAATCGAATGGCAGCAAGTAGAAAGTCTTGAAGATACCGACAGAGGAGATGGTGGCTTTGGACATACAGGCAAATAGAAAATAACTGAACAATTTAAGAATGAACAATATCAAGCTAATAACTGCATTATCAATCTTTGCATTCTTTATACAAACTGCTTTCTCTCAGGAAAAAGGGATAGAGCTTAATAGAGATTTGCAAAATAAGTTTGATCACTACTATTATGCAGCTCTAAATGCTAAGACTCAAAACAAATACGCAGAAGCTTTCGACTTACTCCAGCACTGTCTAAGTATAGACTCTACAAATGCAAGTGTATTAGTAGAGCTTAGTGCATTCTATAGCTCCTTTGGCCAAGCCGAAAAAGGACTTAATTTAGTAAACAAAGCCCTAAAGTATGATAACAGCAACTACTATTACAACATGATTGCTGCAAACCTCAACAGTCAAATTGGTAATAATGATGAAGTAGTTGGCATATACAAATCTTTAATTACAAAATATCCCGCCAAAGTAGATTTATATCTAGAATTAGCCAATGCATACTCCGACAACAAGGAGTATGAACAAGCACTCAACGCACTTGATTCTCTGCAAAAATACTCTGGAGACAATCCCGCAATCACCATCAATAAGTTTAGATTGTATAACATGATGGACAAAAAAGAAGAGGCATACTCCGAGATACAAACAATGATAGATAAGAACCCTGATAATATTAGATACAAGCTTCTAATGGGCGATTTATATCTACAAGACAATCAAAGTGAGAAAGCAATCATATACTACAATCAAGTAAAAGAGGTAGAAAGTGACAATCCCAACTTAATCATGTCAATGATTAACTATTTTGAAAAAACAGGAGATAAAGAATCCTCTACACTTGAAATTGAGAAAGCCGTATCAAATCCTAAGATGGATATTGATGAGAAAATGCAACTTATCTCCAAATACATCTCTGTATTAAGAAAAAACAACCAAGATCTTGAAAAGGTAAACCCTCTACTTGAAAAGTTATTAAATCAATATCCCAACAACTCTGAACTTAATCTCTTTTATGGCGAATTGCTAATGATGCAGGACGATAAAGAAGGTGCGTTAGAACAGTTTGAAATATTCAAAACAAACAATCCTGAGAACCCCACAGGATATGGAAAGATTTTAGAAATAATTATTTCAGATAATGAAGGATTAGACTCCGAGAAGCTCACTAAAATATTAGAACTAACAAATGAAGGTATAAAAAACATACCCGAAGCTCCTGAGTTTTATTTCTACAATGCTATGGCATATCTTCAACAAGACAAGCTAATAGAAGGAAGAAACTCACTAGAGCAGGGATTAAAAAATGCAGAGTTCCAAAACCCCATAATTGAATCTGACTTCTTGGGACAAATTGGAGATATCTATCATATGCAGAATGACGATGTGAAGGCATTTGAATTTTACGATAAAGCCCTTACAGTTAATCCTCATAATCTACATGTTCTTAACAACTATAGCTATTATTTGTCTCTAGAGAAGAGAGACCTAGACAGAGCAGAAAGGATGAGTAGTATAACTGTAAAAGCAGAACCTACCAATCCTACATTTCTAGATACATACGCATGGGTGCTTTTTGAGCAAGAAGCATACGTATTATCCAAAATATATATCGAAAAAGCTATCGAATATGGAGAAGATGATACCTCTGCAGAAGTATATGAGCATTATGGAGACATTCTATTTATGTCCGGAGAAGTTGAAAAAGCTGTAGAGCAATGGAAAAAAGCAAAGGAACTGGGAGGTCAATCTAAAGTTCTAAATAAGAAGATTAAGAAAAAAAAGTATTATAAAAAATGACTCGTAAATATATAATCATATATCTTGTAGTAATGGCCATAAGCACAATGGCTATAATGCAATCGTGCAAAACAAAGAAGCATGTTTTGTCGTCCACCCCTATTGAAAACAAGTTGAGCGAGGATTTATTTGTTGACATCATCAACAATCAGTTTGACTACACATCACTATCGTCAAAACTAAACCTCAACTTATCATCCGGAAAAAAATCACTCAGCTCAAAGTCAAATATCAAAATAATTAAAGACAAAGCGATACAGCTTTCGGTGCAACCCTTGTTTGGGGTAGAAATGCTTCGCCTTTATATGGATACAGATACCCTTGTCATACTCGACAGAATGAATAAACGGTACGTTAAAGAATCCATTAAAGATATCAAAGAAGTATATCCCGTGGGGTTTGACTTTACAACCCTGCAATCATTACTCACCAACAGAGTTTTTGTATCAGGAAACAGAAGAGTATCTCAAAATGACTTTAAAAACTTTACAATAAACAATATCTCAGATCAATATTATCTCATAAGATCTACAGATAAGAAATCAGGCATTGAGTACAGCTTTGCAATTAATGGAAACGATCACCTGGCAGGAACATTTCTTAGAGAGCCAAGAGAAAACTATGAATTGGAGTGGGCATACGATGAGTTTATTAAAAGCAGCCAAAGTGTTTTTCCACACAAAATGAATATATCAATTGCTTCGCCCGACAAAAAAGCAAATGTAAGACTTGAATTCTCAGGGCTAACTCTAAACGATAACTTTGACTTAAGTATTTCAATTCCTAACGGATATACGCGCGCTTATATTTCAGATATAATAAAAATCTTAAAATCAAATTAATGAAGAAACTCTTCTTAATTATATTATGCCTTGGTTTGTCTTTTTCTATATTTTCTCAATCTAACCAAATCGAGAAGCTTAGAGAACAACAAAAGATAATTCTTGAAGATATCAAGAATACAAACAAACTATATCTGGATGTAAAGAAACAAACAACAACCATCCTGCAAAGAATTAACCTTATCAATAAGCAAATTGCGTCACGAAAAGAGATGATGGCACTCCAAAGGCAGGAGATTGAGGAGCTATCAAAAGAACTAAACAGAATAGAACAAGAAATCAAAAAGCTTAATGAAGAATTGGTTCAAAAGCAGGATAGCTACGCAAAGGCTGTGAGAACTCTGCAACTAAACAGAAGTAGCCAAAACGAACTATTTTTCATTCTATCAGGAAAATCCTTAGGAGAATCTCTTCGCAGAATGCAATACATAAAAGAGTACTCCAAATGGAGAAAATCTCAGGCAAACGAGATAAAAGAGAAAAACAAAGAGTTATCAAAAAGGAAAGAAGACTTTGAGAAAGCCAAAGAGGGCAGACTTACTGCTCTAAAGTCGCTTGAAGAAGAACAGAAGAAACTACAATCAGAAGAAGACTCCAGAAAGAGTGAAATGAAGACAGCTCAGGGAAAACAAAAGGAGTTGCAAAAGACACTTCAAGATAAAGAAAGACAAGCAAAGAAGGTTGATCAGGAAATAGAACGAATAATTAGAGAAGAAGTAGCAAGACAAGAACGAGAGGCTGCTGCACGCCGAAAAGCAGAAGAAGCAAAGAGAGCTGAGCAAGCCAAGAAAGAAGCCGAAAAGAAATCACCTGCAAAAGAAAAGGAGAAGCCTGCATCAGACAAAGCCCAACCGGCACCTAAGGTAGAAACACCAAAAGCTGACATTGATGAGACGTTTAATCTATCTAAAAGTTTCATTTCTAATAAAGGCAAGCTACCAATGCCAGTAACGGGCACATCTACTATTGTGTCACAGTTTGGAGTTAACAGGCACAACGAATGGAATATCTCTACAAACAGCAATGGGATAGATATTCAGGCACAAAGGGGTTCAAACATAAGATCAGTGTTTGAAGGCGAAGTATCCAAAGTAGCCTACTTCCCGGGCATGAACACCTGTGTTATTATTCGTCACGGCGATTATTACACTTTCTACGCAAATATATATGACCTTCATGTGAAGGTAGGAGATAAAATCAAAACAGGCCAATCTCTAGGAACCATTTACACAGACCCGGACACAGGAGTAGCATCAATGCACTTCCAGTTGTGGCACAAAACCAATAAACTAAATCCTGCTCCTTGGCTTAAACGATAACATTTGAAATAAATTTAATAACTTTACTATCAAAAGTAGCTTTTATGAGTACTAAACTTAGACTAATCATTATGAACTTCTTCCAGTTCTTCGTATGGGGAGCCTGGATGATGACCCTTGGACATTATGGCTTTGTAGAAAAAGCATGGAATGGAGCCCAATTTGGACTTGTGTTTTCAACGATGGGTTTTGCATCAATAATAATGCCCACCCTCTTTGGAATTATAGCAGATAAATGGAATGCAAAATATGTTTACGCACTCTTGCATCTGCTCTTTGGAGCCACAATGCTGTTTCTCCCTGCCATTGATTCGCCCGTCACATTCTTTTGGGTTTTGCTCATTGCAATGAGTTTTTATATGCCCACAATAGGGCTCACAAACTCTGTTGGATTTAATATCCTGAAATCTGAAGGAAAAGACCCCATTACCTATTTTCCCCCAATCAGAGTATGGGGAACCGTTGGATTTATTGTTGCAATGTGGGCAACAAATTTCATTACCAAAGAATGGGGCTTGGGATATAGCATCAAAGCATCCTTTATTTTATCTGCAATATTTGCAATATTCTTAGCATTGTTTTCTTTTGCATTTCTACCAACAGTAAAGACTAAAGCAAAAACAACAGGCAAGAAGAAAACCTGGATAGAACATTTAGGGCTAGAGGCATTTGTACTGTTTAAGCAAAAGAGAATGGCAATATTCTTCGTATTCAGTTTGATGTTGGGTGCAGCTTTGCAGCTAACAAACGCATACGGAGACAGCTTCCTTCAAGATGCCTCAATATTCCCCAAGGGGGAGCTAATAAATAATTTTTCAACCATTATATTGTCTGTATCTCAGATATCCGAAACGTTATTTATCCTAACGATACCATTCTTCATGAAGCGATTCGGAATAAAGAATGTTATGCTATTTAGCATGGTGGCATGGGTATTGAGGTTTGCTTTATTTGGTATGGCAGACAATTCGATATTAGGTTTCACCCTAATCATAGCATCCTGCATTATATATGGTATGGCGTTCGATTTCTTCAACATTTCGGGTGCTCTGTTTGTTGAACAAAACACCGACCCATCTATTCAATCATCTGCACAAGGCGTATTTATGCTAATGAACAATGGCATTGGCGCCGTGTTGGGAAATATCATAGCGGGTCAGGTTATTGTAAAATGGTTTGAAGACCCCGTTACTCACGTTAAAGATTGGCATGGCATCTGGCTTGCATTTGCAGGCTATGCGCTGGTTGTTACAATACTATTTGCAATAATCTTTAAGGAGAAGCATACAGTCCAAACAAGTAAATAAAGGAATGAAACTCTATATCAAAAATATGGTTTGTAATCGTTGCATCATGGTTGTAGAAGATGTGATGAAGAAACTTGGTATAGAATATAAAGACATTCAGCTGGGAGAGATAATACTAGACGGGGAGATAACAAAAGATGATAGACTCAAAGTAAAAGAGGCACTGGAGCCATTAGGTTTTGAATTAATAGAAGACAAGAATAGCAGAATAATAGAACAGATTAAAGCTATCATCATAAACATAATTCAAAACAAAAACAGTGAGCTCAGCGAGAATCTATCAGACTTATTAAGCGATAAACTAAATCACGATTACAGCTTTCTGTCAAATCTATTCTCAGAAGTAGAGGGAACTACCATCGAAAAGTATTTTATAGCCCAACGAATCGAAAAGGTCAAAGAGCTATTAATTTACGATGAGCTAACTCTCACCGAAATTGCCTTTAAGCTCAATTACTCAAGCGTATCATACCTGAGCAATCAGTTTAAAAAGGTAACCGGATTAACTCCGGGGCATTTCAAGAAGATTAAAGAAGCAAAGCGCAAACCACTAGACAAAGTATAACTGTATAGTGACAATATTTTATCTCGCACAAGTATTATTATTTGTGCGAGATAAATTTTACAATACTAATCCATAAAAACACAACACAAACCTACTCTCTTTATCTTAACTTTGTATCAAACTCAATTACACAGTTATGAAAGAAGAAAAATTAATCACAAATAGTTTTACAGTTCTCAAGATGACATGCATGGGGTGTGTATCTAGAGTAGAAAGTGCTTTGTCTGCACTAGAAGGCGTGACAAGCGCTAAGGCTACTATAGAGGAAGAGACTGTAGAGATAGAATATAATCCCGATATAGTTTCTCCGCAAGACTTTTACGATACCGTCACCAAAGCGGGCTATGAGTTTCAGCTAGAAGAGAACAAAAAAGAT
Source organism: uncultured Proteiniphilum sp. (assembly GCA_964607405.1). Lineage (GTDB taxonomy): Bacteria > Bacteroidota > Bacteroidia > Bacteroidales > Dysgonomonadaceae > Petrimonas. Next base: position 12,308 of record CAZSKF010000048.1, read on the forward strand.
AATTATATAAGCAACACCTTCACCGTATTGCAAATGACCTGTATGCACTGCGTGGGCAGAGTAGAAAAGGCATTAAAAGAACTTGAAGGAGTAGAAAGCGTTGAGGTAAGCCTTGAGAACAATTCGGCTACAATAAGCTACAACCCTAGCAAAATCACCCCCATTGATTTTAAAAACGCCGTAACCCAGGCAGGATATGAGTTTGTATTAGATCAAGATGAACATGCAAGCAGCAGCGACGAGCTGACAAGCGAAACCTTCACCGTGTTGCAAATGACATGCATGCACTGCGTGGGCAGAGTAGAAAAGGCACTCAAAGCAATTGATGGAGTGAGCAATGTAGATGTTGACTTAGAGAGTGAGTCTGTAAACATAGAGTTCAACCCCAATAAGGCCACACTTGACGACTTTGCCAAAGCCGTTACAGATGCCGGATATAAGTATGTAGGCAAAACCAACCCAAAGGATAACAATAACTCATCTGCAACAGAAGAATCAGAGGAAGAGCAAAAAAAAAACTCTAATTCATTCGTAAAAGAGAACTTCCCTGTTCTGAAAATGACATGTGCAGGCTGTGCCACCGGTGTTGAAAAGAAATTAAACTCAATAGAAGGTGTTAAGTTTGCATCTGTCAATTTTGCCAACGAGTCATCTCAAATAGAGTACGATTCCAACCAAACAAATCCTGAGGAAATAAGGAAAGCAGTTCAAGAAATTGGCTATGATTTATACTTGAATGAAAAAAAAGCAGAGAATCAGTCCAAAAGTAACTTTCCTGTATTAAATATGACCTGTGCTGCATGCGCAACGGGAGTAGAGAATAAAATCAAGTCAATTCCCGGCGTTAAGTTTGCATCTGTCAATTTTGCTACGCAAAGTCTGCAAGTCGACTTTGAAACAGACAAGGTGCAAGCCAAAGATATGCAAAAGGCACTTCAAGACATTGGCTACGACCTAATGATAGAAGACAACGAAAGCCAAACCACCACACTTGAAGAAATACACGAAAAGCGTCACAAAAAATTAAAACAGAGAACCACCTGGGCCATCATTCTTGCTACGCCCGTGATGATAATTGGTATGTTCTTCATGAATATGCCATATGCAAATCTCATAATGTGGATATTGTCCACCCCGGTTGTTTTGTGGCTGGGAAGAGATTTCTTTATAAACGCATGGAAGCAAGCAAAATATCGCACTGCCAATATGGACACACTAGTGGCCCTAAGCACCGGCATTGCATATGTCTTCAGCGTATTTAATATGATATTCCCCCAGTTTTGGGAAAGCAAAGGGCTTGAAGCTCACGTTTACTTTGAGGCTGCGGCAGTTATCATAGCCTTTATTCTTATTGGTCGTCTGCTTGAGGAAAAAGCCAAAGGAAACACATCCACAGCCCTCAAGAAACTGATGGGGCTGCAACCCAAAACGGTTGTAATAGTCAAAGACAACGAACACATAGAAATACCCATCGAAGAGATTAATGTAGGCGATATAGTGCTGGTAAAACCGGGAGAGAAGATAGCAGTTGATGGCACACTTATCTCAGGAGAATCTTTTGTTGACGAAAGTATGCTTAGCGGCGAACCCATGGCAATAAGGAAGTCAGAGGGTGATAAGGTATTTGCAGGAACCATCAATCAGAAAGGTAGTTTCCAGTTCAAAGCAAATAAAGTGGGCAAGGATACAATGCTGGCACAAATCATAAAGATGGTGCAAGATGCACAAGGCAGCAAAGCACCCGTTCAGCAGTTAGTAGATAAGATAGCCGCAATATTTGTGCCTATTGTTATTGGTATAGCCATACTCACTTTTATAATTTGGATGACACTGGGCGGCGACAATGCACTAACCCACGCCCTACTGGCGTTTGTTACCGTGCTGGTTATAGCATGTCCATGTGCGTTAGGCTTAGCCACCCCCACAGCCATAATGGTAGGAATAGGCAAAGGGGCTGAGGAGGGTATCTTGATTAAAGATGCAGAAAGCCTTGAAACCTCTAAAAACATTAATGCAGTAGTTCTTGACAAAACTGGAACAATCACCGAAGGCAAGCCACAGGTAACTGAGGAACTATGGCTAGACATCTCCTCCAAAGCTATACTAGCCGGCATGGAAAAACAATCTGAGCACCCACTAGCAGATGCTATTGTGGAGCACCTAAGGGATGAAAATAGTATCTCATTAGATAGTTTTGAGAGCATCACCGGCAAGGGTATTGTAGGCTCTGTAGCCGGCACAAAATATATTGCCGGAAATAAAAAGCTACTTTCGGAAAACAATATACCACTTCCGGGCGATATAGAAGCAAAGGCCGACGATTGGAGCAATAGTGGCAAAACCGTTATATGGTTTGCCAACGCTACAAAAGTTCTTGCCATATTAGCTATTTCAGACAGGATAAAGGAGACATCACTTGAGGCTATAAACCAGCTTCACCAAATGGGGATAGAACTATATATGCTGACCGGTGATAATATCTCAACATCTAAGACAATAGCCAAACAAGCGGGCATAGATCATTTCAAGGCGGAGGTATTGCCTCAGGACAAGGCCGAGTTTGTGAAATCACTTCAGGACAGTGGCAAAATTGTGGCAATGGTGGGCGATGGCATCAATGATAGTGCTGCTCTTGCTCAGGCGGATGTGAGCATTGCAATGGGACAAGGTAGCGACATTGCTATGGATGTAGCCAAAATGACAATCATATCATCCGACCTTACAAAAATTCCCAAAGCCATTAAGCTCTCAAAACAGACGGTGAAGACTATTCGTCAGAATTTATTCTGGGCGTTTATCTACAACGTAATTGGAATACCCATCGCTGCGGGAATACTGTATCCGATAAATGGATTTTTGCTAAATCCAATGATTGCGGGTGCGGCTATGGCATTTAGCAGCGTAAGTGTAGTGAGCAACAGCTTGCGACTAAAAATCAAGAAAATATAATATATGACCTCATCCACGGTATTAATTAATGAGTTATTGATCTCGCAGCGTCAGTTTTTCAACACTGGCGCCACGAGGTCTATCTCTTTTAGAATAGAGCAGCTAAAGAAGCTAAAGCAGGC
>CAZSKF010000049.1:0-2635 GCA_964607405.1 uncultured Proteiniphilum sp.
GATTAATATAGCATTATAAGCTGTATGACTCTGATTAATTGGTGTAAAATTAATACTTATTTACAGTGAGTTTAGAATGCATGCATATGTTCTAAAACATATAGTCCGGAGACAAATTTATATATAGCTTTAGTTTAAAAAAATATTGCAGGTAAGAATTTGTTTTTAGTATCTTTGTCCCAAATATTTGCATAGATGTATCAGATAAGTATTAAAAAAAGAATACAGAAAGCAGTATGATTTTTAAGAGGTTTTCATAACAAACTAATTGAGCAAACTTGGAGAGTAATAGTAAAATAATATGGCGTAATTTTTTGAATAACGATAGTGAAATCAATTTCACTGCGCTATATAATCATTATGTTGATAAACTATACTCATATGGGATATATCTTGGATATGACTCGGAGACGTGTAAAGATGCAATTCAAGATGTCTTTATTAAAATACACACAGACAGTAGCAATTTAGAAAACATCAAGAACCACGGATCATTTCTGTTCAAATCTTTTAAAAACAGACTTATTGATATCTTCAGATCTAATAAAAAAGGATTAGATATAGAGCATATAGAAGAGTCTCACACTATATCCACAACAGTATTAGATGATATAATAGACAAAGAAAGGGCGGATATACTAAAAGAAAAAGTGGAAGTAATGCTAAGTCAACTTACTCCCACTCAACGAGAAGCAGTATATATGAGGTATATTACCGGCATGGAATATAGCGAGATTAGCAAACTAATGGATATACGCCCTGACTCTGCAAGAAAACTAATGCACAGAGCAATTGAAAAACTAAGAGAACAAAACATTGATGAATTTACCAAAGCAGCACTACTCATTACAATACTTTCAAAACTTTAAGCCTGATGGGCTGTTATTGCATTATGGCATCAGCCTAACTTCTTTATATATAACTATTTAAAACAAATGGAATCAATTAGTATTTTTGATATTATAAAAATTGGGATTGGACCTTCCAGTTCTCATACGATGGGACCGTGGAATGCGGCCAACATGTTCATCGATTTAATTGAACAAAACCAAGGCGTGGACAACGTAAAAGAAGTTTTTGTTGAGTTTTTTGGCTCATTAGCAAAAACGGGGATTGGGCACGGAACTGACATTGCAGGTATGCTAGGATTAGCCGGGTATAATTTCAGAACGATCGACACATCTAAAATTGATGAAATAACTAAACAGATAAAACAAAGTAAGACTCTGAAGCTAAACAACAGAAAAGAAATTGAGTTTATATATGGTCATCATTTAATCCTTAATAAAAAAGAGAATCTACCATTTCATCCCAATGGAATGATTTTCAAAGCTGTATTTAATGACGGCTCTGTTATGGAGCAAGACTACTATTCTGTGGGAGGAGGCTTTGTTTCGATTAAGGATGATGTACAAGTTGGAGATAAACTTAAGCCCAGCTTCTATCCATGTCACAAAGGAGCTGACGTTCTTAAATATTGTTATAGGTTGAACATGTCTGTTTCCGACTTGGTTTACAAAAACGAAGAGAGCTGGCGTACCCGTGAGGAAATAAATACCAAAGCCCTTGAAATATGGGCTAGTATAAAAGATGCTGTATATAGAGGCGTAAACAAAAGCGGTATATTGCCGGGAGGATTGAACGTTGTTCGTAGAGCTACAAACCTAAATAAAACACTACTTAAAGGTAAAACATATAATAACCAGGAGGAGTGGTTTGAACTAGTCAAAGACTCTGATGGTGGGTTTGAGAACATTAATAAGTGGGTATCATGTTTTGCATTGGCTGTGAATGAGGAGAATGCCAGCTTTGGGCGTATAGTAACTGCCCCAACAAATGGCGCAAGCGGGATAATTCCAGCTGTATTGATGTACTCACAAACTTTTACAATACATGTAGGTATAAATAAAATAATAAGATTTCTTCTTACAGCTGGTGAAATTGGCACATTGTTTAAGAAAAATGCAACAATATCAGCAGCAATGGGTGGCTGTCAGGCCGAGACAGGAGTTTCGTCAGCAATGGCAGCAGCGGGACTTACTGAAATAATGGGAGGCACACCGGGGCAGGTATTGATGGCTGCTGAGATAGCTATGGAGCATCACTTGGGATTAACTTGTGATCCTGTGGGTGGTTTAGTGCAAATTCCATGCATTGAAAGAAACTCGATGGGCGCAATAAAAGCTATTACTGCTGCAAACTTTGCAATTGAGAGCGATCCGGTAGATGCAAGAGTTTCACTTGACGAGGTAATACAAACTATGTGGGAAACTGCACTTAGTATGAACGAAAGATTTAAAGAAACTTCGGAAGGCGGATTGGCAATAGCAGTTAACGTAGCAGAGTGCTAGATCTTGCACATAAGAATAGAGATAAATAACTACGAAACACACTACATTTTTAAGATAAAAAGAAAGCTGAATGTTAAAATTCAGCTTTTTTTATTTTTATTGTCCACAAATTAATTTATGAAACGTCTTACTAATAAAACGCAAAAAGAATAATTGACGTGGATAATAAAAAAAGAGATTTTCTTTTAGAAGATAAATTTATAGAATGGAGGTTGCTACCTACAGAAGAATTAAATTCTTTCTGGGAAGAGTTCAGACTAAATAATCCTGAATTAATTCAGGAT
>CAZSKF010000049.1:2735-15149 GCA_964607405.1 uncultured Proteiniphilum sp.
GATATCTATATAATATCGGGTGACAGCAAAACAAAACTTGCAAACAACTCAAACCTAGAACTTACGAAAGATAAAAAAGCAATAGTAAAAGACAGTACTCAGGAAGACAAAGAGGTGGTACTAGCCAAAGCAACAATGAACAGATTAGTTGTCCCTTACGGAAAGCGTTCGAATATTGTTTTGTCTGATGGCTCAAAGATTTGGATTAATTCGGGAACTCAGCTGGATTTTCCTACAGACTTTGTGGGAAACAAAAGAGAAATAAAAGTAAACGGAGAAATATACATTGAAGTGGTTAATGATAATAAGAAACCATTCATTGTAAATGCGGGTAAAATGGCTATTCAAGTATATGGCACATCTTTTAATGTGACTGCATACGATGATGAAGAGATAAGTAGTGTAGTTTTAGTGGAAGGCAGTGTAGGTGTTACTACACCTGGATATGAAAGCACTGTTTTGAGCCCTAACGAAAAATTAGATTTATCATCCGGTGGCATATCCAAAGAGGTGGTTGACGTTTCGGAGTATATCAGTTGGACAAGAGATGTACTTGAATTTGATGAGACTCCTATTTCAGAGGTGTTAAGTAAAATAGGACGATACTACAATGTTCAGTTTGAGAACAGCCCGGATATAAGATTAAATGAGCAAACCTGTTCGGGCAAGCTGTTTCTTTCGAACAACCTGGATAGCGTAATGATTTCAATATCAGTATTGTCATCTACAGAATATGAGAGAAATAATAATATTATACATATCAGAAAAAAATAATTAGCCTATGAGAATTTGATAAAGCATAAAAAGAAAGATCGGACAGTGTTGCCGCACTATCCGATCTGAGGAAAATTAATTTACAAGTAACCTTTTAATAATAAATTACGTAAACTGAAATTCAAAACAAATGTATGAAAGAAAAAATTAAATTTGACTTTTTTGCATATAAAGATTGCAATAAGGTCCTGAAAATCATGAAAATTTCATTTTTATTACTATTCCTCTGTGTATTTACTATAGTAGCAGAGAATACGTATTCGCAGCAAGCAGAAGTATCAGTGAATCTTAGAAATGTGACACTTAAAAAAGCTATTTCTGAGATTGAAAAAGTTAGTGACTATGTTTTTTTAGTTTCGGATGAAGCAAAATCAGAACTAAACAATAAAACATCTATAAGCGCTAACAAAGAAAGTATCCAGAACATTCTTGAAGACTTACTGGGTGAAACAAACCTAGGATTTGTTATTACTGAGCGTCAGGTTTCGTTATATAAAAATGCTGTGGCAAAAACAATTGCTGCAAAAGAAGAAAAGATAACAGAGACTGCTCAACAAAAAAGAAGTATCACAGGACAGATAATAGATAATGAAGGTGAACCCATCATAGGTGCCAATATTATGGAAAAGGGCACTAGTAATGGTATAGTTACCGACTATGATGGAAACTTCACTTTGAGCATTTCTAACAATGCTGTTCTGGTAATTTCTTATATAGGATATATTACTCAGGAGGTAAAAACTGAAGGAAAAACAACATTCAATATAACCCTACTTGAGGACACACAAGCACTTGATGAAGTTGTGGTAATTGCTTATGGAGAACAAAAGAGATCTTCATTTACAGGGTCAGCAGCAGTTATTTCATCTGAAGCCATAAGCAGACGCCCGGTAACTAATGCTATGGCAGCACTAGAGGGTATGTCACCAGGTGTACAAGTAGAGACTTCATCAGGTGGCCCTAACTCAAGCCCTTCTTTCAGAATTAGAGGTGCTAGCTCTATTAATGCAAGCACAAGCCCACTTATTGTTGTGGATGGTGTGCCATATGAAGGTGGATGGAACAATATAAATCCTAACGACGTAGAGAGTGTAACCGTACTAAAAGATGCTGCCTCAACAGCAATATACGGTGCGCGTGGTGGTAATGGTGTGGTTTTGGTTACTACAAAAGGGGCTAAGCGTGACAAAAAACTCAATGTTACATTAGATACAAAATTTGCAATTTCTCAGGTAAGACATAACGACTTATATGACGTGATTGACACTCCGGGAGAATTTTATGAACAACAATATCATGCTTTGTATAATTATTACCAAAATATGGCTGGCATGAACTCTTTTGAAGCTAATCAAGCTGCAAACAACTCTTGGTTGAAAAATAGCGATGAGGGAGGATTGGGATATTTAGTTTATACTCTTCCTGATGGAGAGAACTTAATTGGATTTAACGGAAAGCTCAATCCTAATGCTTCTTTAGGTAGAGTAGTTAAAGGACAGGACGGTAAAGAGTATTTTCAAACACCTGACGACTGGGTAGATGCAACATACAAAACAGGTCTTAGGCAAGATTACAACCTGAGCATTAGCGGAGGTGCAGAAAACATGTCGCTATTGGCCAGCTTGGGTTATACTAATGACGAGGGTATTACGGATGCTGCATTTTATGAAAGATACACCGGACGACTAAAAGGAGTATTAAATGCAAGAAAGTGGCTGAGAGTTAGTGCTAACTTAGATATGGCTGTTTCTGAATATCAGAACAACCAAGACCTTAGCGACAATAGCAATAATATATTCTCGAATGCTAATCGCGTTGCACCTATTTATCCTATTTATATTAGAGATACGGATGGCAATATTATGTATGACGAAAATGGAAAGGTATATGACTATGGAGATGGCAAACATAATGCGGGAGTGCAAAGACCTATAAATACAGGTTCGAACAGATTACAAGAGGCATTGATCCAGACTCAGAAATATCATAATATGAAAGTTGGATCTAAAGTTGCCGCTGATATCATTTTTAATGAAAACTTGACAGCAACACTGAACGTAGCATATGACCAAAGAGACAGAAGATATGTAAGCACTAGACAACCTTTTTATGGTTCTTCTAATCCTGGTGGAACAGTATCTGTGAGCGCCCCAAAATCAATTACGCTGAACTTACAACAATTGGTAAATTACAATAAGAGATTTGGGGACCACAATGTTAAGGCTATATTATTACATGAGATGTACACTTCAGATTCATACAGCTTATCGGGAGGTAGATCAAATATGTTTAATTATTATGAAAACCAAGAACTTGCTGGTGCTATCACCATGACAAGCAATAACTCTTCACAAAGTAATTATCAAAGTGAGGGATTTGGTGGTAGAGTATTGTATGACTTCAAAAACAAATACAACTTTGACGCCTCATACAGACGTGACGCCTCTTCAAGATTCCATCCTGATCACAGATGGGGTAACTTCTTCTCATTTGGTGGCGCTTACCTCATATCAAAAGAGGATTTCTTTAAAGTATCTTGGGTTGACGAATTAAAACTAAAACTCTCATTTGGACAAAACGGAAATGATGGAATTGGAAATCATAGATATATAGACACATATGAAATTGAAAATCTTGATGGAGAAACAGCTGTAACATTCCTAAATCGCGGAAACAAACATATAACTTGGGAAACAAGAACAGCTATCAATACAGGATTTGAGTTTGAGCTTTTCAAAGGAAGACTTAGAGGTGGACTAGATTATTATCACAATACTACTACAGATATGCTTGCCTCTGTGTCAGTACCATACTCACTCGGCTACTCATCATATTATGATAACGTAGGAAGTATGCGTAACAGCGGAATAGAATTTGAAGTTAGCGGTGATATAATTAGAACCAGAGATTTTAGATGGAACATGTATTTTAATACATCGTGGAATAATAGCAAGGTGCTGAAACTTGCTGAAGAACGCAAAGGTGAGACATTATATAACTCGAATGGTGAAGCAATAGCAAAAGGATACAGCTCCGGAAGATACTTTTATGGAGAAAACATGGAGTACAGAACATGGTATTTGAAAAAGTTTGCCGGAATAAACGATGAGGGGCAATCAATGTGGTACACCAGAGGTAAAGATGGTGAAATAGGCACAACTACTACATATAGCTCGGGTGACTACTTTGAGAGTGGAAGCTCGCAACCCAAATTAGTGGGTGGTTTTGGTGGATTGCTTTCATATAAAGCTTTAGAACTTTCATTCTCGTTTGCATACAGACTAGGTGGTTATGGCTACGACTCTGGATATGCAGGACTTATGCAAGGCCCGTACAACGGATCAACAGGATATAACTTCCACAAAGATGTACGTAAGTCGTGGACACCAGAAAACAAAAGCAACGACTTTGCTCGTTTCCAATATGATGACAGATATTTCACTTCTGCTTCGGACAGATGGCTTACTAAAGCAGACTACCTGAATCTTCAGAATGTGACATTAGGCTACAGACTTCCTAAAAACATTGTACAACATTTAGGTATCGAGGGTCTAACTGTTTCAGGAGGAATTGACAACTTGCTTTTCTTCTCTCACAGACGTGGATTTGTTCCATCCAGACATTTCGATGGTAATGTTGATTTTGGATACTACCCGGCTGTCAGCAGATATATGCTTAACTTAAACATTAAATTCTAAAAACTAGAGGATTAATTAATATGAAACATATATATTTAAAATACTTAATTATAGGAATACTAACTTTCTCTTTAGCAAGTTGTATTGACGAATCTATTCCTACTAGCTATGCCACAGGCGATCAAATTGGCGGATCTGAATCTGCCTTAGAAGCATTGGCTAACAGCTCTGCAGCTTTTATGTATGCTTACAACTATTTTGGAACACTAAGCTCTCAGGAGTTTGGTTATCCGGCAATGATGTTAATGCGTGATGCTATTACGGATGCGCCATATACGTCATCTAACTATAATCACTTTAACACACCATGGGGATCTTTGTCTGATTTTTCATCAAATAGATCTACTCAACCATGGAGGTACTATTATCGTATGATTTTAAACTCAAATAATACAATTATAGCAGTAGGTGATCCAGAACAACATCCCAAAAGGATACAAAGCTTTTATGGAAATGCATTAGTTTTTAGAGCAATGTCCTATATGGACCTTATGCGCCAATATGAATACAAGAAAACCGGTATAGCAAAATTAGATGCAGAGGCTGAAGCAAATGAAGTATATGGCCTTACGACCGTGATAATTGATGAGCATTTTGATGATACTAATGCAAAAGAAAACCCTAGAGTTCCTTTCTACCATATGTACAGATTTATTATGGATGACTTGAACAAAGCTGAGAAGTATCTTGATGAATACGATAGACCCTCAAAAATTAGGGCTGATATTTCTGTTGTTCACGCTTTAAAAGCAAGAATGTGGCTTGAGATTGCAACTAGATTCCAATTGAATCCTGCAGATTTACAAACTATGATTCAACATGAAAATGATGAAGCTCTGGAAGCGTACGAACCTCTGGGCATAACAACAGCAAGAGATGCTTATCAAAAGGCACAGGAATATGCAAGTTTGGTTATAGCTAAATACAACCCTTTGTCGGAAGCAGAATGGCATAGCACTACCAATGGATTTAATGATATGAAGGCTTCATCTTGGGTGTTTGCAATATCTATAAACTCAATTGATGCTGTTCATACTCGTTTAAATAATCTTCACAGTAACGCTTGTACTGAATTTAGTAGAGGATATAGTCGTTCACAATATCATTGCTATAGAATGATTGATGCTGCATTGTATGATAAGATTGACAAAAATGATTGGAGGAAGGTTACATGGATTGACCCTGAGGACCAGGGTAAAATACCAACGCCTGAGAAATATCATACTATTCTTGGCAAATTAGATCAGATAAACAACACTGAAGTGGGATATGAGTGGTCACTAAGAGATGCATATGTTGGCTTCAAATATCGTCCTAATGAAGGCGATGTATCTGATGATTACAAAAACGCACTTCAAGTGGACTATCCTATAATCCGTGTAGAAGAAATGTACTTTATAGAGGCCGAAGCTAAGGCTTACACTGAGGGGCTAAACTCAGGAATTAGTTCTCTTAAATCTTTCCTTAATACTTATAGATACAAAAATGGAGAATATGAATTTGCTGAAGGTGAAGCTCCGGTAGATGTGGAGGATTTCGTTGACAACTATCTTTTGACCCAGAAAAGAATAGAACTCTGGGGTGAAGGTTTGTCTTACTTCGATATTAAGAGAAGAGTTTTACCAGTAAGAAGAGGATATACTGGAACAAACTGGATTGAAAGCTATAGATACAATTCACTTCCGGGATATACTGCTTCTTGGTTAAACTTTTATGTTCCAAAAGAAGGTGAAGCTGAACGTAACCAAGCAATTAAAATGAATCCGGATCCACAAGTAACTGATGTATATACTTTATGGAGATAATTATAATAAAACTTTAAACAGATGAAAAAGATAAATATTATATCAAGATATATTTTGGTTGCCCTTAGCATTATTCTATACTATTCTTGCGATAGTAGCGATGATTGGCAACCAGGACCACAAGTTTCTGCTGACAATCCGGGAGTGTACTTTATAGGAGATACCCCAAAAATCATAGAAGTTTCGGCAGACAGTAAGGGAGTACTTATGAAAGACTACTTTACCATTACAATGGGAAGAGATGAGTTTAAAGCTACTAATGCTCTTACGGTGCCAATAAAAATAAGGAATGTGGAGTCTAATATCGCTGTAGATGAAACAATTCAATTTGATGCCGGAGCTTCAACAGCACAACTGAAAGTGAAAATCAGTTCTTTTGAGTTCAGTACTCCTTATAATTTTTCTATTGAAGTTGACGAATTATATGCAAATCCATACAAAGATTACAGTAATGAAAAGCAAGGTGGTAGTACTCGTATCGATGCTCTTGTGGAAGTTGTATGTCTCCTAGGAGAAGCAACATTTACACCAACAGATTTTGCAAAAGATCCTGCCACTACATTTTATCCTTTTGTACATAAAATTTATGACAATATGGACGGGACTTATACAATAAAAAACTTCTTGTATAACAACGCAGGATATAATATGGATTTTAGACTAAATGAAAATGGACATATTGAGGTTCTTGAAGATTGTGGGTATCACGAGACAGGAACAGGAAGCTCTGGCAGATGGTATTTCTATTCTGCGCCATCATCTTCTTCTAGCAACTATATTCCATGCTACATTCCAACAGAAAATCCTGCAGAAAACATCCGTTACATATACTTCTATACTGATCCGGGATATAGTTATACTAATTTCTACTTGGATACAGATAAAAAGGAAGGCAAAATGACCGGATATTCAAGATATGAACTAACTTCATCAGGAAGAGTAACATTCAATATCAATTGGGAATAACTGAGATTTTAATCTAAAACAAAATAATACAAGCTAGAGGATATTTCTTCTAGCTTGTATTGAAAATTAAAACTGAAAACCAATGCTAAAAATCAAATCAACAATACTAAGCCTCATATTATTTACCTCTTTTGCTTTTGCGCAAATAGATACAACAATAGAAGGTGTTGGTGAACTATATATTTTTAATAATAAAAACAATAGTGAAATTAGAGTTGTGGCAGCACAAAGAGATGGTAGTGTATTAGACAAAACATTTAATAAAGGCACAGACAACCTAACATTCAAATATATTGCAGCAGATAAAGATACTGACATTGAATTTGAATTTAAGCTTAGGGATCGAGTTAAAAATGATTGGTATATGAGTCCGGCAGAAAAAACACTTGTGGTTTCAGACCTGCACGGAAGATTAGATGCCTATGTAGCTTTATTGCAAGGAAATGGAGTTATAGATGAAGATTTAAACTGGAGTTATGGTGAAAATCATCTTGTTTTTGTTGGAGATATTTTAGACAGAGGTAGAGACGACATTGGTATTGCATGGCTAACTTATAAACTTGAGAAGGAGGCCCAAGAAGCTGGTGGATGCTTACAGTTTTTGGTGGGTAATCATGAAGACCTAACACTTAAAGATGATCTAAGATATCCAAACCAAGCACATTTTCAATTTACATTAAAAGCAGGAATACCATTTGTACAACTGTTAGGTAGTGATACAGAATTGGGCAACTGGATTAGAGATAGCTATTGGATAGTATATTCAGGAAAAAACCTGTTCGTTCATGCTGGATTAAGCCCCGAAATGAGAAGCAGAAGTTACAAAGTTGGAGAGATAAACGAACTTGGGTGGAGGTTTTTAGGATATACAACAAAAGAAAAAAAAGAGCTTCATCACAGAACTGAGAAACTATTTGGGAGTGATGGGCCTATATGGTACAGAGGATTATCAAGAGATGATGAAAAGTATAATCCTATAACTTCTGAAGACCTTGACAAGGTACTTAAATATTATGACGCTGAAAAGATAATTGTAGGTCATACAGAAGTTGACGAGGTGGAATGGAGGCACGGAGGTCGCGTAATAGCAGTTAACGTACGCCACTACAACAACTATGAGAAAAATAGAAGTGCAGGCCTTCTAATAGAGAATGGGAAATATTACTCAGTTAATTATACTGGTGATAAGACCCTATTTGAATAACTACTGAAATTACATATTTACCCTTTAAGTAAGCTATCATTAATAATGAAATAATGATAGACAGGGGAAATTATATCTAAAAACGATTATACTTTAGACACTATGAAAAGAATTCAATATAGCATTTTATTGCTTTTATTTATCATTATAGCATCTTGTAACGATGACATGATAGGTGATAAAAACAAAGAAATTAGCATTAATGACACAGAGTTAAATACATTCTCACAATTTGAACCGGGATGGATTAGAGTAAAATTTAATCATTTGGAAAATGAATTAAATACAAACCCTACTAGGTCAGGTGCCATAAACACAGGTATTTTGGAAATTGATGAGGTGGCAAATATGCTCGGTGCAACAAAAGTAGAGCGTGTATTTAATGAAGGTGGTAAATTTAAGAAGAGAAGAGAAAAGTATGGGTTACACCTATGGTATGACTTTTATATTGGTAATGAAGAGTCAATGACAAGATCAATAAGGAGTTTCAATGAAATGCCTATGGTGGACTTGGTAGAACTAATACCTATTGATTATCAAAGCTCGCTAAAGAATAGATTTAATCATAATAGAGAGTATTATACTGAACAATATACGAATGCATTTTATAATATTCTTAGATCTAACTCGGGTGATGGTCACAAATTTAATGATCCATTGCTTTCGCGTCAGTGGCACTATTATAATGATGGTAGTAGCACTAACTCTATTTCTGGTGCTGATGCCAATATATTTCCCGCTTGGAAGACTACAACGGGACATCCAAGTGTTATAGTTGCTGTAGTAGATGGTGGTATCGACGTCACTCATCCGGATCTGGCACAAAACATGTGGATTAATAAGGGGGAGATTGGCGCAAATGGAATTGATGATGATAATAACGGATATATAGACGATATTCATGGTTTTCGTTGGGGACGCAGTGGATATGGAGAACCAACAGGAGAGATATTCCCCATGGATCATGGCTCACATTGTGCTGGAACTATTGCAGCAGTTAATAATAATAACATAGGTTTGGGCGGTGTAGCAGGAGGAAATGGATCCCTTTCATCGGGAGTTAGATTAATGTCTTGCCAAACTTATATACCTGACCCTGCATACCCAGATGATCCGCATGGTAATTCTAAGTCAACAAGCCAAACACCTGACGCATTTGCATACGCAGCTGACAACGGAGCTGTAATAGTTAATTGTAGCTTTAGTTATAGTGGCACTACTCTTTCTGCTGCATATAAGGCAGGAATTGATTATTTTATCGACAATGCGGGAATAGATGAAAATGGAAATCAAACAGGCCCAATGAAAGGGGGATTAATGATTGCTTCTGCAGGCAATGATGGTGAATACAACCTCACTAAGTACCCAGGATCATATGAGAGAGTTATTAACGTGGCATACAGTATGAGTAACTATAAGAAGTCTCCTTCTTCTAATTATGGTTTTATGATAGATGTAACGGCCCCCGGCGGTGCAACATCAAGTAGTTATGCACCAGATAGAGTTGGAGGTATTTTTAGCACGGCTCCTATGGATAGCAAGAATTGGCATGTTCAAAAAGGTTATGCTTATAAAAGTGGCACATCCATGGCTGCACCACACGTTGCAGGAGTTGCCGCGTTAATATTATCTGCAGCTGTAGAAAACAATATCTCACTAACATGCGAAAAATTAAGAGAGATTATTTTACGTAGTTGTTGGAGTCTTGATAATTATAACCCAGAATACATAGGTGATCTTGGCAGAGGACAAGTTGATGCTGCTTTTGCTATTGAGATTCTGCTTGGTGGAGATAAGCAACCGACAAACCCACCATCTTCGTTAAATCTAGAAGCTGAAACTAATAGTATTACTCTTAGCTGGAATGTACCCAGTGACTTCTTTGATAACCCAGTAGTATCAACTGAAATATATTACAGTATGAGCGATTTAAAGGATATTGATTTAAATCAACCTTCGTCAGGCATAAAAAAGGAGGTAATCGTAAATTCAAAAAAAGTTGGTGAAAGGGAATCTAGAATATTCTCTAATCTATCTTCCGGTGCAAACTTTTATTTTGCTATGAGATCTATTGACAGACAGGGCCAATTCTCTGAATTAGTTTATATTGACGGGAAAACAAAGAAAATAGATGATAGCGGAAACACTGAAGATGAACCTCAAATTGGTGAATTCAACATATTTCCAACTACAACTAAGGATAATATCTACATTAAAGTTCCCACAGAGGCAATAAATAAGAAAGTAACAATTGAAGTATTTAGCTCGACTGGATACAAAGTAATGGAAAATGAATTTATTGGCTCATCAGAAAATACAAAAGTTAGCATGGAGAAACTTTCAACGGGTGTATATACAGTTAGAATTTCAAGCATGGGCTATTCTGAAAATCACAAAATAATTAAATACTAAATAGCATGAATAAATATATTATACATATAATTTTGATATTAGTGTATATCGTGGTAATACAGTATATATCAGCACAAGAAATTAAACCATTACCAGCAGCTATGTTTACCGAAATAATGATAGATGCCAAAGATGCAGGGATGGGTGGGTTAAGCAATATCAGCAAACCTGGTGCTTTTGGAGTTTTCAACAATTCATCCGCTAATATTTTCTCTGCAAAAGACTTAGGCATTGGCACATCAATGTCTGCGACAGATGATTTTTCCGGAAACAAACTATTTGCTTTAGGAACATTCTATAATTTTAAATCGAATCATAGTGTGTCAATTGGAGCGAGATATTTCAATTATCCATCTGTTGAAATTATAGATAATATGGGTATAAAAAACAGCTCCTTTTCACCTTCAGAAATGACACTTGATTTAGGCTATGCCTATCTAATTAGTGAGAACTTATCAATTTCCTTAACAGGAAGATATATAAATTCTAATTTAGGTAGCTTTGACAATGCAAAATCAGCAAATGCCTTTGCTGCTGATATAGGTGCAACCTACAATAAAGAGCTACAATCCATAAATGGAGGAAACGTTTCAGTTGCATTGGTTGCTTCCAATTTTGGCACTAAAATAAGATATATAGAAGAAAGACATTCAATCCCTTCCTTTTTGAAGTTTGGAACAAGTATTTACATTCCATTTAATGAAAATCACAAAATTATGGGAACTGCTAATGTGGCACATAGACTTTTGCCATCAAGTTTTAGCAGCACTGAAGCTGGAATTGGTGCAGAATATAATCTCTATAAATTTGGCTTTATAAGAGCAGGATATCATACCTCACATAAAACATTAGGATATGGAGATTATACAACAATAGGTGCCGGTATTGAATATAAACAGATATCCATGGATGTTGCACATTGGATTGGTGTTAACAATAAAGAATTCAAAAACACTTTATTCTTTAATCTTTCAGCGAGCTTTTAATAGCTTGTTATACTCTGCTTAAACAAAAAAAGCGCTTGGCCTAATGGCGAAGCGCTTTTATATTTATAGATAATCAAAAAATTATCCGTTTACTTGTTTCATGTGAGCTACAAGATCAAGAACCTTGTTTGAATATCCCCACTCGTTATCGTACCAGCTAATAACTTTTACAAAGTTAGGGCTTAATTGGATACCAGCTTTCTCATCAAAGATTGAAGTGCGTGCGTCACCAATAAAGTCTGAAGAAACAACATCTTCGTTAGTGTAACCAAGAATTCCTTTCAAGTCACCTTCTGAAGCTTCTTTCATTGCATTGCAAATCTCTTCGTAAGTAGCTTCTTTTTCTAGACGTACTGTCAAGTCAACAACAGAAACGTTAAGAGTAGGAACGCGAAGTGACATACCTGTCAATTTGCCATTTAATTCTGGGATTACTTTACCCACAGCTTTAGCAGCACCTGTAGAAGAAGGAATAATGTTGCCAGAAGCAGCGCGACCACCTCTCCAGTCTTTAGCTGAAGGACCGTCAACTGTTTTTTGAGTTGCAGTTGTTGAGTGAACTGTAGTCA
>CAZSKF010000050.1:0-3306 GCA_964607405.1 uncultured Proteiniphilum sp.
AGCACTGCATGCTTACAAACCGCTTCTGCCCGCTGTCAAAACCAGTCAACCCCATGGGTTCAATTGCTCTGCAAAGATACAGCATTTTAATTAAAAATGCAAATTGAATAATTATCTGCTTGTTTTTGGCTTATAAATGGCTCTTTTTGCCGAAAAACTATATTAAGATTTACACTGTTAAATGCGTTTAACTGTTTGTTTTCTTTCAAATGCAAATAATACCAAAATAAAACGCTATATTTGTAGTTAAATAGTGTTTCATCGTTGATTATCAGCAATAAGCTGTTTTGCCAAATTCATTCTGAAAGTTCGGCTTGGCTGTTTTGGAGAAATATATTTGTGTTGAAAAGTTGTGATGGAGGCGTAAAGTGGAAAATGCTCGATTTTTCATATGCTAATGGGCGATGAAATCTTAAATGTTAACGTTCGTTTAATGTCTCACTAGCGAAAAGGGGTGGAAAATATGAAATTCCTTTAAGACTTGGACACTTCCTGATTGTAGATACGACGAAGAAAACTTCTTCTACATCGTGCCAAGCACAGAAGTCTCACTTCTGGAGTTGTGACGGACCATGAAAGTGAGTAAAACCAAAGTTTTAAACTTATTCTCTAACTTATTTTATACATCTAGGATTTTTTAACGCTGCTATTAACCAAAATAAATACAAAATGGTGTCGCGCCGACCAGTTTTAGGTCGCAAAAAACCTTCAGAACAGCCGCGAAAACTTGTTTTATATCGTTTCAAGTTCTTTGCACCGCCTGGAAATGTTGTTTTATATCGTGTCGAGCGTTCAGAAATGGCACAAAAGTTAATTATTTTGTTGTAGTGAATACGTAATGCTTAATTGATGAATTGAGTAATCGTTTAAGTGTTTAGTCGTGAAACGTGTATCCATAATTTTACAATACATAAATTTCTTCAATGTTTTATAAACTAAATCTAATATAAGCACCTTGTTGTGATATAAAATATCTATTTTTGCATCGTAATTTAATTGACACAATGAATAAAATCGTATCAAAAGAAAATCTATCGGATAGGGTAGTAAAGTTTGAAATTGAAGCACCTCTTATTGCAAAAAGTCGCCGTGCGGGCCACTTTGTAATGCTAAGAGTGGGCGAGAAGGGCGAACGAGTGCCCTATACCATTGCAAGCTCTGATATTAAGCGAGGAACTATCACCCTCGTGATTCAGCGCGTAGGCAAATCGTCCGAAAAAGTGTGCCAGTTAGAACCTGGCGATTATGTTACCGACCTTGTGGGTCCTCTGGGCAATGCCACTCATGTAGAAAACTTCGGTACCGTGCTGTGTGCCGGTGGTGGTGTGGGTATTGCGCCCATGTTGCCAATTATTGAGGCAATGAAAAAAGCAGGCAATCGAGTGATTACTGTTATAGGAGGAAGATCAAAGGATTATATAATCCTTGAAGATGAGGTGGCAAAACACTCGGACGAAGTAATAATTATGACAGACGATGGCTCGTATGGACAAAAAGGACTAATCACTTTGGGTGTTCAGCAAGTTATTGAGCGTGAGGATGTAAATCTTTGCGTAACTATCGGACCCGCCATAATGATGAAATTTGTGGCCGAGCTAACTAAGAAGTATGATGTGAAAACTATGGCTTCGCTCAATACTATTATGGTTGACGGAACGGGCATGTGTGGAGCATGTCGTGTATCGGTAGGCGGAAGCACCAAGTTTGTGTGCGTAGATGGACCCGAGTTTGATGCTCATCAGGTTGACTTTGATGAGATGTTGATGAGGCTTAAGGCATACAATTAATCAATAAGACAAAGAAAACACTATATATAATATGAGTACTCAAGAGTATTTAAAAGCAGAACGAGCGCAAGAGTGGCGTCAGGAAATTCGTAAAACAATCAAGAATAAAGATCGATTGACTTTTACGCGTGTTGACATGCCCGAGGTTGACCCCGTAGTGCGCAGTCGCAACTATGCCGAGGTGAATCTTGGCCTCACTGCCGAATTGGCTCAGGCCGAGGCAAAACGCTGCCTGGACTGTGTGGATCCAACATGTATCAGCGGTTGCCCTGTTGAAATTAATATACCCAAGTTTATAAAGAATATAGAGCGTGGCGACTTTCTTGAAGCTGCCCGCGTGCTAAAAGAAACAAGCGCATTGCCTGCCGTATGTGGCCGTGTGTGCCCTCAGGAGCGTCAGTGCGAAAGCCAATGTTTCTATACCATCAAGCTCAACAAGACTCCTGTTGCCATTGGCCATCTCGAAAGATTTGCAGCCGATTATGAGCAACAAAGTGGTGAGATGTCTATACCCGAAGTGGCAGCACCCAATGGTAAGAAAATTGCCGTGGTGGGTTCAGGGCCTGCAGGATTGGCATTTGCCGGCGATATGATAAAGTTTGGCTATGATGTGACTGTGTTTGAGGCACTCCACGAGCTTGGAGGCGTGCTTCGCTATGGCATACCTGAGTTCAGATTGCCCAATGAGGTAGTAGATATAGAAATAGACGTGCTCAAGAAAATGGGCGTTAAGTTTATCACAAACGTGATTGTTGGAAAAACAATCTCGCAGGAAGACTTGAAAGAAGAGGGCTTCGAGGCGGTATTTATTGGGAGTGGAGCAGGATTGCCCAACTTTATGAATATTCCCGGCGAAAACCTTAACGGTGTGATGTCGTGCAATGAGTATCTAACTCGTGTGAACCTTATGCAGGCTGCACATCCCGATAGCGACACTCCCGTATTGATGGGAAAAAGAGTGGCCGTTATTGGTGGTGGAAACACTGCTATGGATGCTGTGAGAACTGCTCGCCGACTTGGTGCCGAAAAGGCTATGATAGTTTATCGCCGTTCGGAAGAGGAGATGCCGGCACGTGTTGAGGAAATAAAACATGCCAAAGAGGAGGGTATCGACTTCCTTAATCTTCACAATCCTCTCAGATATGAGGGCGACGATCGCGGCAGGGTACAACGCATGGAGCTGCAGCGCATGGAACTTGGCGAACCTGATGCTTCGGGACGTAGAAGACCAGTGGCTATTGAGGGCGACACCGTTTGGATTGACGTTGACGAGGTAATCGTGAGCGTTGGGGTTTCTCCCAATCCGCTAATTCCTTCATCATTCTCAGGGCTTGATATTACCAAGTGGGGCACAATCGTGGTTGACGAGTCGATGAAATCGGCCGACAGCACCATTTATGCCGGTGGTGATATTGTGCGTGGTGGTGCCACCGTTATTCTTGCCATGGGCGATGGTCGTAAGGCTGCCAAAGCTATGCACGAGAGACTTTCGGGCACAAGCAACTAATCTTTTGCTGAT
>CAZSKF010000050.1:3406-10796 GCA_964607405.1 uncultured Proteiniphilum sp.
TACATATATAGATCAAGAAGACCATGCATTATTTCTTTTAATCAAAAAGAGAGATAAGGAGGCATTTACTGTCATTTATCAGAAGTATCACGTCTATCTATACACCCTGGCTCTGAGATATTTAAAAAACAGAGAGCTTGCAGAAGATACTGTTCAGCATGTTTTTGTGAAGTTGTGGGATAAGGCAGCGGATATAAAAATCGAGATCAATTTAAAGAACTTTCTTTATACGATGACTAAGAATCATATTTTGAATCAATTTCGTGACAATAAGGAGATTATTTCTCTTAGTTATGCCAATGTACAAAGAGATATTGAAGATGATGATGATTTCTTTAAACTGATTGATGAGGTGCAAATGAGTGATATTTTGAGAGCAGGTATTGAAAAA
This sequence comes from uncultured Proteiniphilum sp., assembly GCA_964607405.1. Taxonomy (GTDB): domain Bacteria; phylum Bacteroidota; class Bacteroidia; order Bacteroidales; family Dysgonomonadaceae; genus Petrimonas. The sequence continues at coordinate 3,798 of CAZSKF010000050.1, forward strand.
CTACCACCCCAAAAGAGAGAGATTTGCACTTTAAAGATTGAGGGGGATGTTACTAATCAAGAAATTGCAGATCAGATGGGCATTTCCATACACACCGTGAAATCACATTATCAGGAGTCCGTAAAAATGCTTAGGACTTATTTTAAAAAAGTGAAACTAATGTTGTTTTAAATAAAAATGCCTAGTTGTACTCATCTCAATCATTAGTTTATGTGTCTAACATAATATAGAAGACAAATTATGACGCAATCGAATAAGGAAATAATAAATAAAGTAATAAACGGCGGCTCATCACAAGATAATGCGCGCTATGTATCAAACTGGTTCTCATCCACTATTGAGGGGCAGCAGGCACTGTCTGATATGATGGATAGGGATGCTTATCTGATGGAAAGTCAATTACTTGAGAATAGCAGTATTACTCCTGCACAATCAGCCCGAATACTAGAGAGAATTGATAAGGAAATCAAAAGAAAGAAGATTATTAAACTCTCTTGGCGCATCGCGGCAGTGCTATTTCCTTTTATATCTTTATTGGGGTTTGGTGTTTATGTTGACAAGCAATTTGATATCACAGGAAAAACCAATTATAGCGAGATTTATGTGCCAAAGGGCGAGCAGATGCAAATTTTGTTTCAAGATGGCAGCAAGGCAATATTAAATTCAGATTCAAAAATAAAGTATCCCGAAAAGTTCGGCTTTAAAAAGAGAGAGGTTTTTCTTGAGGGCGAAGCCTATTTTACTGTAACTAAGAATAAGCACAGACCATTTAAGGTAATTACCGAAGAGTCGGATGTTACGGTGTTGGGCACTTCTTTTAACGTATATGCCTATCAGGATCACAATTTGATAGAGGTGACTCTTGATGAGGGTAGCATCGTATTCAATACTCCTTATAATCAACATCGTCTTATGCCGGGGCAACAACTTATTTATAATAAAGAAAGAGGGGAGTATGTTGTGAAAAATCTTCGTAATTCAAGAAATCAATCACTTTGGACGCGCAATACTTTATATTTTAATGATGCTCCTTTGATTCAGGTAATACATACACTTGAACGAAAATTTGATGTTGAGTTTTCTGTTAAAGATTCGAAGGCATTTGATTATTCATTTACATTAACAACAAATGGAATTGGTTTTGAAAAAATATTGTTGGAGTTGGAAAAGATAGCTCCGGTGAGGTTTAAACTTATAAACGGGACTTATGAAGTCACTCTAATTTGATATTATTTCATTAAAATATCATTACTTTAATCAAATATTCCATTTCTTACTAATACCTTTTCTAATCTCATGTGTCTAATATATGATGCCGGGCTAATAACCGCCCCGCATCATAGAGTGAATCTATTAAAACTAATTTTTTTATTGTTTAATTTTTTAATATGTAAAACAAACCATGGGGAAAATTCCAATGAAAAGGCGATTATTGATTCTGACAACGCTTTTTGTGCTAAACGTTTTAGCTAGTCCTGCACAAAAAGTTACTCTGAATTTTAGCCAAACAAGCTTGAGGACCATCCTTGAAAGTATCACCCAACAGACAGACTATACACTGGCGTTTAGTAAAGAGGTGGTAGATTTAAACAGTGTTGCAACAGTTCAAGAAAAAGACGTTGAACTTACGCAGGTATTAGACCAGTTATTGAAATCCCGAAATATTGGTTATGAATTGAGGGATAATAAAATTTACATTTTTGAAAGCCCAACTCCTATTATAGGTGAAACAGGACAATCTCCACAGCAGGAGACGAGACTGACAGGACAGGTGACCGATGAAAGCGGGAATCCTGTTATTGGAGCCAATATTTCTGTTGTAGGAACCACAATTGGTACTGTAACAGATGTTGATGGCTATTATGTGTTAACGGTTGCCAGAGGATCTGTTTTGCGAATATCCTATATTGGATATGTGGAACAGCAGTTCACCATCACCAACCAAACAGTACTTAATGTGCAGTTGCAGGAAGATACTGAACTACTAGATGAGTTGGTAGTGGTTGGATATGGAGTGCAACGCAAAAGTGTAGTAACAGCTGCAATTAGCCGAGTTACTGCAGAGGAGCTTAACGTAACCCGCCCTTCGCGCGTAGAAGACGCATTAAAAGGAAAGGTTTCGGGCGTACAAATTACTCAAAGCTCGGGGCAGCCCGGGTCAGACTCCAAAGTACGTATTCGTGGTATTGGAACTGTAAATAATAGTGACCCTCTATACATTGTTGACGGAATGGAAGTAGGTGGCGGAATAAGCTACTTGAATCCCGTTGATATAGAGTCGGTAGAGATTCTTAAGGATGCAGCCTCAGCAGCTATATATGGTGCGCGTGCTGCCAATGGTGTTATTTTGGTAACTACCAAAAAGGGAGTTAAAGGAAGAGCATCAGTTAATTATGATGTGAGCTATGGTTGGCAAAATCCATGGAAACACAGAGAAATTCTAAATGCTCAGGAGTATATGGTTATTATGAATGAGATGCAGGTTAATGATGGCAATTTGCCAAGATATAACAACGAGCAACTTATTGGAAATAGTATTGACACCAATTGGCAAAAGGAGACTTTTTATGCCAATGCTCCGGTTCAAAATCACCAGGTAAGTGTTTCGGGCGGTACGGATGATTTGCTTTACTTCTTATCTTTCGGATTTTTTGACCAAGCAGGTATTGTGGGTGGCGATTATGATAAATCTAATTACAAACGATACAGTATGCGCTCCAATTCCACATACAAGATTTTTGAAGAAACTAATCGTTCATTCTTCAATAAGATCACTTTGGGTGTGAATGTTGGTTACTCAAGAGACAAATCTTCAGGTATTGAAACAAACTCTGAGTATGGATCTATATTAGGAAGTGCTCTCACTTTCTCGCCTCTTGTGCCGGTTTATGCTGACGATGAAACAGCAAAGTCAATTTTAGCACAATATCCAAATGCTGTGAAAGATGGCGACCGTGTATTCTCACTTCCTCCTTCCGGATTTCAGGAGATTGCCAACCCCGTGGGTATGCTGCATCAGCCAACGTCAGGATTGAATAATTCAGACAAATTTGTAGGTTCTTTCTGGGGAGAAGTTCAGATATTGCCTGAGCTTCGTTTCAGAACTACCTATGGTGCCGATCTAGCATTTTGGGGATACGACTCATATACTTTCCCTTATTTTCTTGCAACACAAGGAAAGGATCAGAAATTTAGTACAGTGCAAAGTGAAATGAACAGAGGATATAGATGGCAAATTGAAAACTATTTCAGTTATGCAAAAACATTTGATGGTGTTCACAATCTTTCGGCAGTGTTGGGGCAATCAGCATCTCGCTACAGACAAAGAAACCTAGGTGGAAATGATAGAGACTTGCTTGAAACAGATCCCGGTAAGGCAAATATCGACTCGGCCATAGCCGACAGATTGCTTGAACGAGCATGGGGAGGTACAGGCGGATATGATTTCACCGGCAGTGCTTCTTATTTTGGACGTGTTGATTATAACTTTGACGAGCGCTATATGCTTCAGGCAACAGTTAGACGTGATGGTTCCACAAGCTTTGGAGCTAATAACAAATGGGGAGTATTTCCTTCCTTCTCATTGGGTTGGAATATAACTAATGAGTCGTTCATGAAAAATCGTCCAGAAGGATTTGACTATATGAAATTAAGATTTAGCTGGGGTAAAAACGGAAACGACCGCATAGGTAATTTCCTTTATACGTCGCTAATGGATGGTGGCCAAAACTATTACTTTGGTGGTGGATACCAAGTTAGCAACGATCCGTCATCAGTAGGAGAAATAGGCGGAAATATGCAATATGGAAGTTCACCTTCATACATCCCCAATCCTAACGTTAAGTGGGAAGAATCATTACAAACGGATATCGGTATTGAGGCGCGCTTCCTTAACCACAGACTATCAGTTGGCGTAGATTATTTTATCAAAAAGACCAAAGATATGCTGATGTATCAACCAATTCCTTCATATGTGGGCTTGAGTGCACCAATTGCCAATGTGGGTGATATGGAGAACCGTGGAGTTGAAATAGAATTGGGTTGGAAACACTCAGTGGGAGATTTCAATTACTTCATTGCCGCAAATGCATCTTATCTGAAAAATAAACTGATTAATTTAGGAAACGAAACCGGTGAACAAATCTATGAAGATGCCGGAGCATCAGGTGTGGGAAGCTATGTGAAGGGTAAGAATGGTGAAGTATTTCCTTATTTCTACGGATTTAAAACTAATGGACTTTTCCAAAATCAGGAAGAGATTAATAATTATGTAAATGATAAGGGCGAACTGATGCAGCCTATGGCTCGTCCGGGTGATGTGCGCTTCGTTGACTTGAACGGTGATGGCTTAATTAGTGATGATGACAAAACCAAGATTGGAAAGGGAGCACCCGACTGGACTTACGGATTCACCGTGGGAGCAGACTGGAAAGGTATCGACTTTAATATGTTCTTCCAAGGAACATTAGGCAATGATATTTTCGACTTTGCACAACGTGGTGATATTCCTGCAGCCAACAGACCTGCATGGATATTGAACAGATGGCATGGAGAGGGCACCTCTACACATATACCGCGTATGACTTCTGCAAACCCTAATAGCAACTGGCGCTCATCAGATTTGTATATCAAAGATGGATCATATCTTCGCCTGAAATCTGCTCAGGTGGGATATACACTTCCTGCTCATTTAACCAACAGAATATCTGTACAAAAACTTAGAGTTTATGTTTCAGCAGATAACTTGTTGACATTCACCAAATATGATGGCTTTGACCCTGAAATTGCATCGGGCGGATATACCACAATCGGTATCGACAGAGGAATTTATCCACAAGCAAGAACAATTTCAGTGGGAGCTAATATATCATTCTAACAAAAAACAGTCAAAATATTATGAATAAATATATTAAACTATTATTGATAATCGGAATTCTGGTGGGATTAAATTCCTGCAGTGACGATTTTTTGACAAACTCTACCACAGACAGGCAAGCAGCAGGCGAACCTGCCACGGAGGGCGCAATTTTGTCAAATCTTGCAGCAACATATCAGATATTGCTTTTTGACAGCTATGCAAACAATAACTATAACAGTGTTGTATTGATGTCGGATCTTCGTTCTGATGACATCTTCAAAGGTGGTGGTGATGCCGGTGACCAACGACAACTATATCTATTGTCGCAATTCACAACAACACCTCAAGAAAATATATCAGGTCTTTGGAGTATTTATTTCTCCGGTATTTCTCGTGCAAATAATGCTATAGAAGCTTGCGAAAATGCAGTAGGATTTGATACTAAAGAGGATCAGGCAAAGTTGAACAAATATAAAGCAGAAGCACACTTCCTGCGTGCATTTTATACACATTGGCTATGGAAGTTTTGGGGTAATATTCCCTATTTTGAAGAGTTGCTTTCAAAACCTCCCTATATGGCGCGTCAATATTCAGCCAATGAGATTTATGCAGAAATCATGGAAGACCTTGATTTTGCATTAGGAAAAGATGAGGACGGAAATGATCGTTTGCCAATGAGTGTGTCACAAGATGATTTGGGCAGAGTGAACAAGGCAGCCGCTATTATGCTAAAGGCACGAGTGGTATTATATCAGAAAGATGCTAGCCGCTATGCGGAAGTGACTTCAAACTTAGCTGAAATTATTAGCAGCAATAAATATAAACTATTCACAGACTTTGCCGGTATTTGGGTTGACGAGAATGAATTTAACGAAGAATCTATATTTGAAGTTAATCATTTGCCTGAGGGCAAAACCTGGGCTAGTGGTTGGCAAGGCTACGGCACCAATCTGCCTGCATTTATTTCGCCCAACGATCTGAAAGCAGGTAGCAAGGTTGGAGATTTTAAAGGAGGATGGGGATTTGGTCCTGTTCGCGAATCAGCTTGGGAAATGTATGAGGCTGGCGATACAAGAAGAGAGGGATCTATCAACCAATGGGAGCAGGATCAATATGTGGCTCGTTTTCAAGACACTGGATTATTTCAGGCAAAATATGCAGCTCGAGTTGGATATAACCCTCAAGGGGATGTTGATTTGAATTATAGCAACAATTTGCGCGTGTTCCGCTATGCGGAGACTTTACTTACATATGCCGAAATGTTGGTTATTCATGAGCAAAGTCCTGTAGGTGGCATAACAGCCCAATCGTGTATGGATCAAGTTAGAGAGAGAGCCTTTGGCGAATCCAATCCACTAACGGCGTCTGTAGAAAACATTAAGCTGGAGCGTCGTCGTGAATTTGTGGGCGAGGGATTGCGCTTCTGGGATCTTGTGAGATGGGGAGATACAAATATTCTTACAGAAAATCTAACCGACTACAATAGTGTTCGCACATGGGACGATAATAAAAAGTATCTGCCAATTCCACAATCAGAAATTGACAAGACGGCAGGAACTGAGTTTGAGTTGAAACAAAATCCGGGATATAATTAAGCATGAAAAAAAATAAGCAAATGAAAAATATAACTATAATACAGTATTGGATTCTGCTGCTTCTCATATCGGTGGCAGCATGTAGCCCACAAGAGCTGGATAAATACACACTGGATGCCATACCAGTAATCACAGATGAGCAGATTGAGTTTACGTATAATGTGTCTCCTAATAGTGATAACATGATTACGTTTACTAGTACAACCAAGCTGCCTGTTAATGGAGTTTATACCCTGAGATGGGATTTGGGAAATGGAGCCACAGGAAACAGAGCGTCGGTAGTTGGGTTATATCCCTTTGCCGGTAGCTACACAGTCACTTTATCTGTTTATTCGGCAGATGGGGCTGTTGCCAGAAAAAGTGTTGTAATCAATTTTGATGAAAATGATTTCAGCTTGGTAGATACACCTGTCTATAGAAATCTAACAGGAGGGGCAGACAATGCAGCCGGCAAAACCTGGGTACTTGATCAATATAATAATTTCGTGAAAGAAGTTGCGACAGCTACAGGTTTCAATATCACAGGACATATGGGATTGGGACCAC
>CAZSKF010000050.1:10896-15090 GCA_964607405.1 uncultured Proteiniphilum sp.
CCAAAAGAGCCCAAAGCTGTTCCCCTTTCAGAAAACTTTGAGAAAGCTGAGTACCTCAATTTTGTTGAGGAGGATATGGGCGATGTAAGTAGAGTTGTGGATAATCCTGCACCGCTCCCAATTAATACTTCAAACAAAGTATATCGTTATTGGAAATCTAACGGATTCTATAGCAACCTCTCTTTCACTGCATCAGATTATAAGTTTGACCTAACGGCACAAAACAAAATGAGCTTGAAAGTCTATATTCCGTCATACAATGACTATGAAACTGAAAATGCGGGTGAAGACTGGATTGCAGAAAGACGCTTGCGTCCGCAACTTGCCATAAAACTGCAAGATAGCGAACACGGAAGCCCGTGGGAAAATCAAACTGAAATAATCAAGGCCGATCTGGAAACAGATAAATGGATTGAGCTTGAATTTGACTTTAGCAGTGTAGCCGATAGAAAAGATTACGACCGAATTGTAATACAATTTGGTGGAGAAGGTCATGGAGGCTCTGGCTTCTTCTTCTTTGATGACTTCAAGTTTAGTGAATAATAATCTCCCATTAATGGAGGCTACCGCAATAAAACGTGGTAGTCTTCATTATATTAAAATTAAAACATGAGTAGAATGAACCTAATATTTACTACGCTATTTGTTCTTTTATCAGCTTGTGGGGGCAAGAATGAATCAATCCCTCTTCCGCCTAAAACGGATACAGAAGTGAAATGGAATATCACTCCGTCAACCGTTTCTTTGTCCTCAAAAGGCGAAACACAGAGTGTGATAGTGGATGCCAATGGCAGCTGGACAGTTGGCTCAGATCAGGCATGGTGTGTGGTGAGTCCCACACAAGGATTTAGTGGGCAAACCAGCTTAAAAATAACCGCTACCGGAAATAGCCGAGAGGAAGCTAGAACAGCACAACTTACTTTTTCTTCGGCAGAAAGTAGCCATACTTATACTGTGAGTCAGAAAGCAGCCGTAATAGAAAATCATGTACCCAATGGCTATACCCTAGTTTGGCAAGAGGAATTTGATGCTGAAAGGCAGAGCAACGGCAAGCCGGCACTACCGGATGATAAGAAATGGTGGTATGAAAACTTTGAGAAAGGAACAGTTAATAATGAATTACAAACCTATGTAGGTGGTTTTTCAGGAACGGATACAGTAGCAGCTATTTATGACGGAACATTGAAGATAATAGCCCAAAAGCAAGGAGACAAAATCATTTCTGCCAGAATTAATACTACCGAAAGCTGGACCTATGGATATTTTGAAGCACGGCTGAGAGTTCCCGGAGGAAAGGGCACGTGGCCTGCATTTTGGATGATGCCAAAGAATTTTAATGCTTGGCCCGATGATGGTGAAATAGATATTATGGAATATGTGGGATATCGCCCCAATGTGGTGCAGTCGTCTGTGCATACTAAAGCATATAACCATGTGATTCAAACCGAGAAAACGGCCATGAAGACTATTGAAAATGCTGAAAGCGAATTTCATATATATGCTTTGGAGTGGACAGCAGATTATATCAAAGGTTTTGTTGATGGAAATGAGTATTTCCATTTTGATAATGACGGTAAAGGAAATAAAGATACCTGGCCATTTTATACGCCATTCTATCTCAAGTTGAATTTGGCTTGGGGTGGCGACTGGGGCGGTTCGCAAGGAGTTGACGAAAGCAAGCTCCCTGCCGTTTACGAAATAGATTATGTAAGGGTATATCAGAAATAAATTAGAAAATGAAGAAACAATATTATTTACTATTAATTATAGCATTAGTAGTGTCGGCTTGTAATGTGAAACCGGCACCACAAAAGAGCCATATAGCATATGACGCAGCACTTGAGCGCCGTGTGGACAGTGTAATGGCAAAGCTTACGCTTGAAGAGAAAGTGGGCCAAATGGCGCAATATACACTAGATGTGATAGCGGCAGGAGGCAACTTATATTCGAGTGCCGAGCCCCTAGATATAGATCCCGAAATGTTGAATACAGTGATCGGTAAACACAAAGTGGGCTCAATTCTTAATACCAGCAATAACCGCGCACGCACACCCGAAGTGTGGGCAAAGGCCATTCGTGCTATTCAAGAAAGGGCATTGCAGGAAACAGGCATCCCTGTTATTTATGGTATCGACTCAAACCACGGAACCACCTATACGGCCGGAGGGACATTTTTTCCTCAGGCTATAGGGATGGCGGCAACTTTTAATACTGATTTGGCAGAGCAAGGTGCGGCAGTATCAGCTTATGAAACCAGAGCCAGCAATATTCCATGGACATTCAATCCCACTATGGACCTGGGCAGAGATGCACGCTGGTCACGCCAGTGGGAGAGTTTTGGTGAAGATGCATATGTGAATGCTAGAATGGGAGTAGCTTCTGTTAAAGGATTTCAGGGCAGTGATGCCAACAATATTGGTAGTTACCACATTGCTGCCTGCATCAAGCACTATATGGGATATGGTGTGCCTGTATCGGGCAAAGACCGCACGCCTGCTGTTATTTCTGAAAGTGATTTGCGTGAGAAATACTTTGAACCGTTTAGGGCTACGATTGTAGAATCAAAAGCACTTTCGCTAATGGTCAATTCGGGAATTATCAATGGGGTGTCCACCCACGCTGATTATAGACTTCTTACTGAATGGATAAAAGAGGAGCTACACTTTGACGGAGTTATAGTAACCGACTGGGCGGATATTCAGAATCTTTTATCCCGCGATAAAATTGCTCACGACTACAAGGAAGCTGTGAAAATTGCAATAAATGCAGGTATCGATATGGTAATGGAACCTTATAACCTGGATTTCTGTCCTACTCTGATAGAGTTGGTTAAAGAAGGTGCTGTTTCGCAATCGCGTATTGACGATGCCGCGCGTCGTGTATTAAGGATGAAGTTTCGTCTTGGATTGTTTGAGCGTCCTTACTGGTCGCAGGATGAGTATCCCGACTTTGCAAGTTCAAAACATGAAGCTATTGCCCTAGCCGCTGCCGAAGAATCAATCACTCTTCTTAAAAATGAAAATAGTGTTCTTCCCCTAAAATCAGGAGCTCGTATATTGCTTGCAGGTCCCAATGCCAACTCAATGCGCACACTAAACGGTGGCTGGAGCTATTCGTGGCAAGGTGAAAAGACAGAGGAGTTTGCCGAGCAGTATAACACCATCTACGAAGCATTGCAAAAAAAGTTTGGATCTCAAAATGTGAGATATGAGCCCGGTGTAACTTATAATATGGAGGGACAATATTACGAGGAGAATGCTCCTGAAATTCATAAAGCGGTTTCTGCTGCATCGGGAGTGGACTACATAGTGCTTGCAATTGGTGAGAACACTTATTGCGAAACTCCGGGCAATCTGGATGAGTTGGCACTATCAAAGAATCAGACTGACTTGGCAAAAGCATTATTAAAAACTGGCAAGCCTGTTATATTGGTTCTCAACGAAGGTCGCCCACGACTGATACGCGAAATAGAGCCGGATGCCAAAGCTATTGTTCAATTGTATTTTCCCGGAAACTATGGAGCTGATGCGCTTGCCAATATATTGGCGGGCGATGTAAACCCAAGTGGCAAGCTGCCATACACCTATCCCAAGTTTGAACAAGGACTTATTACATACGACCATAAGCCAAGTGAAAACATCGAGGGTACGATGGCAGGTGCATATGACTATGGTGCTCAAACATCAATACAGTATCCATTTGGATATGGATTAAGCTACACTACATTTGAGTATAAAAACCTAAAGGTTGATAAAACAAGCTTTGTGTCGGGTGATGTAATAAGTGTGAGTGTTGATGTAAGCAATACGGGCGAGATAAAAGGCAAAGAGTCAGTTCTGCTTTTTAGTAGTGATTTGGTAGCATCCATTTCGCCTGATGTGCGCCGATTGCGTGCGTTTGATAAAATTGATCTCAGTGCGGGCGAAACCCAGACAGTAACATTTGAGTTGCCTGCCGATGACTTGGCTTTTGTTGATGCACAAGGCAAGTGGACTCTCGAAGCTGGTGAATTTAAGCTTCAAGTAGGTGATCAAACTATAAACTTGAGCTGCAATCAAACCAAAATATGGAATACTCCAAATAAATAAAATACTATTATGTAATTCAAAGGCTATTTTCAGACTTGTCTGATAGTAGCCTTTTTTGTTTTCCAGCCCGTCCAATATTGGACAGAGATGGTCAAAATCTTTTTAT
>CAZSKF010000051.1:0-15023 GCA_964607405.1 uncultured Proteiniphilum sp.
AGAATGGTTCTTTGATTTTTTCAATATCATTCATGGTTACACCATCTTTAATTTGACTACAAGTCATATCCTTGAATATAGATTTATAATCAAACGAATTAGATGAAGGTGCATAAAATTCTATTTCACCAATTGATACTCTCTTGTTATATCCGGAAAAGACCCTGATTAGAATTTCTTTTGGTGACTCAATAGGATTATTAAAATCGGCACGACTGGGGGCACTAAGCTCTTCTTTAAAATCGAACTCACCAACTTTGATAAACTCGCTATTATCTACAGTATTATACCACACTTCAAATTTGCCAAATTGCCCCCATCTTGTTCCATTATCGGTACGAGGATAATAAATCAAGTGAGTAATTGTCTCTTCAGTGTTTAATGTGAATTTAACATCATAAGGAAATTTAGCCTCACCAGCAATAGCATTAAAATAGGTGGATGGATCTCCATCAAAGGCTTTCTCAATAGTTGTCTTATCATCAAGAGAGTTAGGTGCCCATCCCGAAATAATTTTCACTAACTTCGACTCACCTTCTATTTCGGTGCTAATAAGCTCCTGCTGGCTAACATTTATAGTAAGCGAGGCTTCACCACTTTTAAGGGTTATAACTGCTTTACGGCTCGCGGCATCAGTATTATACAGAACATCAATATCTAACTTGTTTAGAGTTCTGTCTATTGATACTTTGCACCACGACGAGTTGGTTCCATCAACCGTGGCATTTATCTTCTGATATAATGTCTCTTCTATATTAGTATCATACAGCACTGTGTATCTCTTTCCATTATATGGCGCATCTAATTGTGACTGAGAGGTATCTTTGAGTTTTATATAAAAGTTATCAGTCTCAATCTTATCAACTTCTGTTTCTGAACAATTTAAAAATAACAACAGCAAGCTCAATATATAGATCATTTTCTTCATAATATTTTAATTTGAAAACAATAATCCGGCAAATCTATATGTCTGTAGAATAGTAATATTCATCAACATATGATTAGCCGGATTACATTATTTATATTATTACCAAAGAGGGTTTTGAACTAACAATTCACTCTTTTGAATCTCATTATAAGGAATTGGATAGAACAACATAGCTCTTCTCCAAGCTCTAGTTTCAATTACAGTTCTTTCATAAAAGCTTCCTACACCATCATCATCCAAATATGAATCAAACTTACCGGATGAATCCCATTTTGCTGCCGGTCTATTCATATTTAATCCAGTAAACACAACTTGTTGGTCAGGTCCATCAGCATCATCAGCTGTCATCCATCTGCGGATATCAAAATATCTGTTTCCTTCTGCAAACAGTTCTACTCTACGTTCTTTCTGGATTGCCTCACGTTGCAATTGTTGGTCACCAATGATATCCTTAATGCCTTCTGCTGCTAAGTTTTTATATCCAGGTATGCCGGCACGCTCTCTAACAATATCAATATACTTAATAATATCAGGGTCAGATGGGTTTATCTCATTCAACACCTCTGCATAGTATAGATAGAAGTCAGCTAGTCGGAACTGTATCCATGGTCGTCCCCATTGTTTTACATTTGTACCTTGATTTAGCAAGCTTCTGTTCTTAAATTTATTAAGCATGTATCCGGTTCTTGGATTTTCGCTTGATGAATTATCAGCACCACCACCACGGCTAAAGAATACTCTATAATCATTTCCAAGTTTATTAGTGTTTACATCTTGATACCAACTTCTACCTTCGTATATTACTGCTTGATAGAAACGTGGTTCTCTGTTTGCATACATATTATTTATATGATTATCATACTTTTCCTCCTTAACATTCATTCGTGTATAGTTTCTAACTTTTGAGAATCCTGATGTTGTGTAACCTGAGTTTGCATCAGTAATCTCTAGACCATTGTCCATAAAGAATGCATCTACCACTTCTTGGAAAACACCTACGTTACCAAAGTTGCTTGTTGCAATATCTCTAGGTGTTGTACGTGGCTCCATATTAGTTGTAACATGATGGAAGTTATTTACACCAGTAGCCCACAATATTTCATCTGTAAAGTCTTGAAACAATCTATACACAGACTCATGAGGATTAAAGTCGCCTGAATCATCGTAGTATTTATAAATTGAGTATCCTAAACCTTCAGTAGTGCTTAGAAGTGTTTCTAAATGATTCTTGGCAGTATTCCATTTATTCTTATCGTAGTCCGGGAATAATCTTTGTCCATCTTTATTTGTAATATTCAGAGCTTCAGGGAACCCTCCGTTAAATAAAGGAGAAGCAGCATATACCCACAATCTTGCTCTAAGCGCAAGAGCAGCAACTTTTGTAGGTCTTGCAATTTGATCTAATCTATATCTATCTTTTGGATCAGTAGCACTCTGGCTCTTAAAGTTGGTTTCAGGCAAATGTCCTGACTTTATCACCTCATCCAAAAGAGCATCAATATGATTTATTACTTCATCCAATGGATTTCTTGCGTAATCAATATTAGGATTAGTAGGATCAGCCAAGTCAGTTACAATAGGAACAGGACCATACAATTCAAATAGCTGGAAGTAGCTATATGCAATAAAGAACTTGGTTTCTGTTTTCATTCTATCCATGTCTTCACGGCTAATGTGAGTTGCATCAGCAGGATTACCCATAGATTCTTTTGCCATATCTAAGAATATTTGGCCTTGTCTGATAACTTTATATAAAGACCACCATTTGTGGAATGCAGCATTCTCAGAGTTAAATCCGGAAGTCATAGCTGATAGTCCTGGTCCTTTTGCTGAAGTAACATCACCGGCCAATATATTCCATATACCGGTAAATCCATTACTTGCGTCCAATCCCATTTCTGAATACTTAGGCATAGCTTGATACATTTCTGCATACCATCCCTTTGTATAATTAGGATTTTCAAAAATTTCAGTCAGAGTCACATTTTCTGCCAGTTCCTTATCTACATCAAGAAACTCACATGATGCAAATGTGAAACTAATAGCTAATACTGCTATCGTTTTGTATATTAGGTTTAAATATTTCATAATTGTCATCTTTTTAAAAAGTCATTTCAAGTCCAAATGTCCATGTTCCGGTTAGTGGGTATCTAGCACCAGAGTTTGTGCCTCCAATTTCAGGATCCCAATATTTGATCTTATCCCAAACAGCTAGATTCATTCCTTGAATAAAGAATCTAATATTATCAGCATTCATTCTCTCAGCTGTCTTCTTGTCAAGCTTATATGCAAACTCAACATTTTTCAATCGTAGGAATGATGCATCACGATACCACCATGTACTACCTTCTAAGTTATGATCAAACTTAGTTTCGTGCACCCTTGGGTGAAGTACATTTTGATTGTATGGATCGGCTGCAGTCCATCTGTCTAACGACTCACTTCTTGCCGAGTTATTATCAACTCCATTATAGAATGGTACAAAGTTAGCAGCCTTGCTTAGCAGGTTAGCCGACGTGCGTCCTACACCTTGGAAGAAAACACCAGTTGAGAAGTTTTTATAATCAATATTCAAACCAAAGCCATAAACAATTTGTGGTACAGCAGCATATAAGCCGTTCACATACGTCTTATCCATCGAATCTATAATTCCATCACCATTAAGGTCTCTATATTTAATGTCACCAGGGGAAACATTAGCTGCAGGTTTTGCCAAATTCTCTTTAAGAATATACTCATATCCACCATTAGCCTTATCCAGAATATCAAAGTCATCCGGAGTATATAGACCATCAGCTATATAAACTCTTGGTTGATTTATAGAACGACCAGTAGCATTCATATAATCATAAAGTTGTGGAATTTCGTCTCTTTCAAGAACTTTATTTTGAGTGAAAGTAAAGTTACCACGAGCTGCAAAGTTCCATTTGCCTATATTTTGTCTCAAAGTAAGTGCAGACTCTATACCTTTATTTTGAGTCTTACCATAGTTTTGGTATGGGTTTTCTCTAAATCCTGCTACTGTTGGTATAGTAACACGTTGCATTAAGATATCCTTCCTCACGTTATGGAAGTAATCTACTGACAAATCTACTCGTCCTCTAAATAATCCCAAATCGATACCCGTATTAATCTTAGACTCAGTTTCCCAAGTTAAGTTTGGAGCTGCGAAAACACTTTCTATCCAGCTTGAACCGGATCCGTTTGAAGCACCACCGCCATCACCAAGATTGATACCAAAGTTATAACTGCTGCCATTAGCCAGTTTTTCACGATATGCAAATCTATTACCCCCAACAACATCATTCCCGGAAATACCATACGAAGCTCTAAGTTTTAATTTGCTTAGATAATCCAGAGTATTCTCCATAAACTCTTCGTGAGATATAAACCACGCACCGCCCACGGATGGGAAAATACCCCAACGACGACCCGCCATAAAGTTTTCACTACCTGTGGCACCAAAGCTAGACTCTATCATATATCTAGAATCATAATCGTATGACACACGACCAACAAAGTTTTGTTTTCTATAAGGTAACAAGTTAATTCCATCACCTATTTGTGTTTGGCTTTCTTTTTGGTTGAACAATAGAAGACCGGTTACATTATGCACACTATTAAATAATCTATTATAATTAAGAGACGCCTCTAGATATATTTTCTTTGTTCCGCTATTTGTAACACCTGCCGGGTTACCCAACGCAGAACCTTCACTAATGGTATTTTTGATTAAATTACCATCTTCATCTCTACCAATTGCATTAAATGTTTTTGCACTTTTAGATCTTTTTATTCCAGAACTGAAATCAGCGTCAAAGCTTAATAATCCTCTTGCATACAAACCTTTTGTAATGAAATCAAGCTCTTGCTCAATAGCAATTTTTGTTTGCATTTGAGTATTCCAAGTACGTGAGTAACCCGAATGGTTTAGCATATTATATGGATTGTACCTATCAAAAGCCGCAAGCTTATGATCCGATGCTGTTCCATCAGAGTAATACATTGGAATATGATGTACCGGGAAAAGAGTTAATGCGCTAAATATTGCATCCGAGCTATTACCTGGGTTATTCATATTTCTATACTGACCACTTAAGTCTAAAGACAACTTTGTTGTTTGTGTTACATTCAAGTCAATATTTGAACGAATATTATATCTGTCTAAGCCAATATTGGCATCATAGCTCTCAATAGGATTAGATGAGAAAATACCTGACTCTGAATAATAGGCACCTGATACGAAGAACTTGGCTTTGTCGTTACCACCCCTCATATTGATTGTTACACGTTGATTGTGTGTTTGGTCTTTAAGAAGGTCCATCCAGTTTACAGTTGGATACAAGTCTGGGTCAACTCCGTTTCTATACATTTCAAGTACCTCATGAGAATAAGTACCGGCAAAATCTTGAAGTGAACCAGGATTACCGGCTGTATTCCAAAGTCCTTCATTATACATGCTTAGATAATCATAAGATTTCACCAACTCAGGCATTCTTTGTGGAGATACAACTCCGTATTGAGCATTAACATTAATCTTAGTTTTTTGTGATGCTCCCCTTTTTGTAGTAATAAGAATAACCCCGTTTGCTCCTTCAGCACCATATACTGCTGTTGCAGCAGCATCCTTCAATACGTTGAATTGTTCAATCTCATCAACATCTATATCACTCATTGAACGAGGCACACCATCAACCAATACTAATGGATTTGTTCCACCGGCAAATGAGCTTACCCCTCTAATCCAGAAACTAGCATTATCATTACCCGGCTCGCCACTACGTTGAACAGCAATCACACCTGCAATTTGTCCCGCAATGTTATTTGTTAGGTTTCTGTTTGGGTACTTAAGCTCCTTACTAGTTACAGAGTTGATTGATGCAACAACACTTTCTTTCTTTTGTTGACCATATCCAATTACTACAACTTCGTCAAGATTAACGTCAGTTTCATCCATTTCAACAGTCATTGAAGTAGTATTTTCTGAAATTCGTCTTTCAACTGAATTATATCCCACATACCTAAATTCAAGAGTCTGTCCAACTCCTACTTTCAAATTGAAGTCCCCATCAATATCAGTGATAGTACCATCTACAGTACCTTTGATCATAATTGTTGCACCAATTATTGGCTCGGACGAAAATTTATCGATAACTTTTCCACGTACATCAACCGTTTTTACTTGGGCTGAAGCGATTGTTGTAGCCATAAACAGCAGCACAACAGTGAGTAAGTGAATAAAAGATGTATTTCTTTTTTTCATGATTAATATTTTTTCATTTTCTAGTTAATTAATTAAGCTCCAAAGTCAGGATCTCGGCTTTCATCATATCCAATCTTAAGGTCAGTTATTTGCATGGTATTACCATTAGAGCTATCCCAATCAGATGGCACAATTTTTATATATCTATATTCATACACATTATCTAAAAGAACAGTTGCTTCCAGATTCTGACTATCAACCTTAGCTCCTGGGACTTCTATTTTCTCTTCTAAAAGCACAAAGTTTTCACCATCAATACTTCCGTATAAATCAAATTCCCATAGTCTTAATCGAGCATAAGTTAAGCTGGATCTATGGTGTATGTAGAATTGATTGAATCTCAACTCTTTTTTCATATCTATATCAATAAAGATATTCTCTTTATTATCTGGAACTCCTGCTTTACCAGGTTTTGTCAAACTAATAAATGAAGCCTTCCAGTTATCAATCTCATCAACCAAAAACTCCCACTTATGACCATATCCTGTTCCATCAGTATTTAATGGATATTTTAATGCTCCTCTATAATCAAACTCAAAGCTTCTTCTTTCTTCTAAATACCATGTATTAATTGGAGCTAGTATTTGCACATTAATCTCTGCTCTCACATTACTACCATCAGTACTCATAATTGAAACGATTGCATTACCACCACTAACAGCTGTGATCAATCCGTTTTCGTCCACACTTGCTACAGAAGGATTAGATGAAGCAAAAGTAATATCAGTAATTAAAGCATCAACTGGTATAACACTATAATCAGAACTCTCAATCTGATACTCCGAAGATTCATTTACATTAATTCTGATGTTCTTAATATCAGAGTTAATCTCAATTTTTTCAACAAATTTTTGGCCAGATACTCTAACTACACAACTACCCTTCACCTCAAATCTGTTTTCATCAGATACACTGCCGGCAGCAACTACAATTAGTCTTGCTGTGCCATTCCTCTTGCCAGTAATAACTCCATTTTCATCAACATCGAATATGGAATTATCACTACTTGAAAATGACAACTCTGTGTATTGAGAATCTAAAGTGCCCTCACGCGCAGATATTTTATAATCTACCTTTAAGGTCTCCGTTGAGTTAACGCTCAACTCATTATTAGAAGCATTGGTTATTTTAACCTCACCTGCATCTACACCTTTTACAACTTCACTTTCTGAACATCCGGTTATAAAAAGCGAGAGAGACAGTAATAGAATTAATAAATTGGTTACTCTCATTTCTTTTTTGGTTTAAAATTTAAAATCATATTGTTGTTTTATTTTATAACCTCTTGTTATTATTGCCGTATAATAATTACTTACTTCAGGCAATAATAACTTTAAGAAGTTACATGGTTTATTTGGCAAATTTAGGCTATATAGCACTGTCAGCTATGCTCTATTTGTTTAAAAATTTGCTCATTTCGCTTATTAACATTTATCCATTCACCCACAATGCGCTGACAATCAGACTGATTACATTATAGCTTCTTGATAAGCAGCTCTTTCACCTCTGCTAATCTCTTTTAATTTAATTTTTACAACAAATGGTAGTGTTTCATTCTTCAATTTCTCAGGAACAACAATATCATAATAATCAAAACCAAATTTATCACGGATTCCTGGTTTTATGTGTGCCGGTTTTCCATCAATCAAGAAAGTAGCTTCAGAAATAACGGATACATCATCTTTACTATTTTTTGCCCTTGGCAGTTTTACTCTAATTAGATTATTAAGAGGCTTGCTCATTACAGTAAGATATATATCATCACCTCGTTCAGTAATATAGCCCCAGTCTTGTTTTTCTAATTTTGAATTGTGAGTTCCATAAACAGCTTCACCGTTCACTTTCATCCATTCACCTACCGAATATGCTATATCAGTTTCTTCTACTCTGATATTTCCATCACCGTCAGGTCCAAAATTGATTACCAGATTTCCGTTTAGTGAATTTGCCTTCACAATCATTTCAATTAAGTCATATGGCGTTTTAACGTACGACAAAGACCAGTCTCTATGATATCCCCATTGGTTTTCAGGAATAGTCATAACACAGTCCCAGTCATTTCCCCCCACCTCTTCAAGTGAATTAGGTAAATTTCGTTCGAATCGCTGATCATAATCATCAATCAAATCACCATTAGTGTCAATGTGCCTTTTTCCAAATTCATCCGCTCTAAATCTACTACCGATAATTAGTCCCGGATGCTTTTTGCGAAGCTCATTCCCTAGGTTGTCAACCCACTCGGCTTCTTTCATCCAAGCACCATCCCATGAACCATCAAACCATAAACCTTTAATCTTTGGATAATCAGTTAGAAGCTCAATTAGCTGATTGCGAGTAAATTCTTTAAAATCCTGATATCTCTCTTTATCTTCCTCAGTTCTAAAGGGATTATAATTATCCCAATCATTATTTTTTTGAAATTCAGCAAAAGGCAGTCCTCCTTGATAACCGGGATGATTCCAATCTATGATTGAAAAATAAAGATGTACATCAATTCCCTCAGCAGTATAAGCATCCACAATCTCTTTTACTATATCTTTTTTATATGGTGAATTAGCAATAGTATAATCAGTATATTTGCTTGGCCACAAACAAAAACCATCGTGATGCTTTGTAGTAAAAATCAAGTATTTTGCTCCCATCTGTTTAGCTTGCTTTGCCCATTGCTTGGCATCAAACTTATCGGGGTTAAATTGTTTATACAAATTATCATATTCGTCTTTTGTTATTAGCCCTGATGTACGAAACCATTCTGCCGCATACTGAGTCTTTTTACCATTCCACTCACCACCGGGTATTGCATAAACACCCCAATGAATAAATTGCCCCAAACCATGTTCACGCCATCTCTGCATCTCTGCATCGGTTCGTTTGCCAATTCTATGTGCTCCATGCTTAAGTGCCACAGATTCTCTTTGTTTCTGTGCTGACGAAACATTTGGCAAAAGCATTAGTATTGCTGTCAATAGTAATAAATAATTTCTCATTTAAATTTTGTTTTAAATATTTGTTTTTTTATAGTCCTATATGCATTTCTTTTCTTTCTTCAGGCTTAGAATCATCACTTTTTTTCAAATTCTCCGGGGAATAATTCCAAACAATTTTATCATTATAATCTTTACCATCTTTTGAAGCTGTAACTTCTAAAATATTCTCACCCTCTTTTAATTGTACAACATTAAAGATATAATGCACATCGGTGTTGCCAATAGAATAATCAGTTATCTCTTTACCATTGACTATCAATTTTGGAGTACCAATATTAGAATAAACGGTTACAGACGTAAATTCATTCTCTCTCTCAACAGCTCTTCTTTGTGTCATATACAATACTGGCTCTTTGCTCCAGTTTGCTTTATACCAATAGAAACCATCTTTTTTTACCTTTCTGTCGAAAGTAATCAAACCTTTCATATTTCTAGAGTGAACACCACCTTGAGCAGACATTGGTGTTCCAAAATCAAACATATTCCAAATATATGATGCTAAAAGATATGGATGCTTGGATATTACACCCCACTGAACCTCATGGAACTTTGTTCCCCAGGTCTCATAATATTTTTTATCAAAACCGCAGCAATCACCAATATCACCAACCTCTTCTTTTTGTTGATTAATATTAGCCTCTCCTCCATATTCAGAGAAAATGACCATGTTGTTTGGAAATTCCTTCTCTGCTTTTTTGACCCAATTTTCAATATCACCTATTCTACCGCCATACCATCCAAAGTAATGATTAATTCCCTGAAGGTCTGCATTGTTATTTGCAGTGGCATCAATAGTATTATATCCACTTACGGCAACAGTATATCTATCAGGATCTTCACTCTTGGACAGGTCATGAAGTTGGGTTGTTAATGGTATTGTTTGTTCAAATGGAGAATATACCTCATTATGCAAGCCCCATGTATATATAGATGGGTGATTATAGTTTTGACGTATAAGTTCTGTCATTTGTTGCACCGCATTTTCAGTCTCAAATGTTGTTACTTGATTAACAAAAGGTATTTCGGCCCAGACAAGTAAGCCAAGACTATCACACTTAGAATAAAAATACTCTGCTTGTTGATAGTGAGCTAATCTTATAGTTGTAGCACCTATTTCTTTAATAAACTCAATATCTGCATCATGCTCAGCCTGAGTGAGGGCACTACCCTTTTCCCACCAATCTTGATGGCGACAAACTCCGTACATTGGATATTTTTTACCATTTAGATACATTCCATCATTTGGTTTGAACTCAAAATGACGAAATCCTAACGGTTGAACAACTTCATCAATAACCTTACCTTCTGAAACTAGTTCTACAACTGCCTTATATAAATAAGGATCATTTATTCCTTGCCATAGCCTTGGGTTTTTCACCGTTACATTCTCTGTAAACTCCTGACGACCTTGGTGATGAACATTTACTTTTTGATTTTTTTGCACTACAAGCTTTCCTTCGGCATTGTAAATAGAATATTTAATAGAGATATCCTGAGGAGCTCCTTTCTTATTCTCCACCTTAACTTTAATAGAAGCATCAGCAGATTTACTGTTCACATTACTTTGTCTAATATATATTCCGGGTGAAGCATAATCTGTAACTGCAATATTCACCTTATCAGTAACAACCAGCTGAATATCTCGATATATACCACCATAAACACCAAATAATACATTGTTTACCGGTATAACATCTGGGCGCGATACATTATCAGCTTTTACAATTATCTCATTATCCTCTCCAAATTTTAATAGACGGGTTATTTCAAATGCAAAAGCGGAGTATCCACCCTTATGCCTTCCTGCAAATTGATTGTTAACATAAACTTCTGCAACAGTACCCACACCTTCAAATTTCAAAAACACTCTTTTATCTGAAAGTGACAAATCTGGACTGTAAGTCTTTTTATATAGTGCCTCACCGGTATAAAATCGCTCTTGTGGGTTCCTGAATCCTGTTACATTTGCCATTTCCTGTTGCATATCCTTTGCATTCCAGGTATGAGGTATTTCAACACTTTGCCAGTTACCACCGGTAAAAGTTTGATTTAATACCGATGCTGATTTATTAAATGGCCCTTTTTTAAATTGCCATCCATCATTAAATGAAGTTACGTCCCTACCCTGTCCTAATATTGAAGCAGAGAATAGAAATAAGAATAAAAAAATTGAATAAAATTTGTTCATCGCTTTATTTTATAATGTTATATAGTCAATATTATTATTTTATGTAATCGTACACAAAGTCTGTTACTGAATACTTCATGCAATAAGTTTTATTATTTCATCTTGTATATTTCAGATGCAGCCATCAAAAATGCACCAGGCCCATAAACCGAAGTCATATCATAAGTAACTTTCTTAGGATCTGCACCTATTGGCTGAACCCATCCTAGCTTACCTTCTTCGTTAACTGCTGACAAAAGTGAATTCCATGCTTTCATCATAGGTTCATAAAAAGTTGACCTATCTAATAATCCTTCATTAATTCCATAAGCAAGTCCATATGTTATGAGAGCAGTTGCGCTTGTTTCTGGTGAGGGATAACTATCAGGGTCTAATAAGCTGGCATGCCAAAAACCATCTTCGTGTTGCAAAGAGGCTAGCTTTGTAGCCATTTCAATATATAAGTCAACATAAAACTCTCTTCTTAAGTCATCTTTTGGAAACAACTTAATTATGTTAGCCAAACCCGCTATAACCCAACCATTACCTCTACCCCAGAATATTTTACTACCATTTATCTCTCTTTTCTCAAAATAACTATCATCTCTAAAAAACAAATGCTCTTCGATATCATACAGGTGAGAATATGTTGCCATAAACTTGTCATGCATAAAATCAACATATGAGTTGTTGCTTTCAATTTGAGCTATAGCCAAATATACCTGAGGGGCCATAAATAGAGCATCACACCACGACCAAGTTTGTTTATTCTTATAAGACATACTAGTGTTTCCTGGATTATCCATTATAGTATCTAATCTATTCTTAGTTGACTCAATAATCTCATGCTCTCCATATTTATCATACATTTTGATATAAGATTGAGCTACACACAGTTCATCAGCATGATAAATGCCAATTGGTTCATAGTTTGCAAAGTTTGCCGGAATTGTCCATTTATTCTTTTCCCCTATATCATTATATAGCCAGCTATAATACCTCTCATTATTCTCAGATATTTCCGCCCACTGCGATAATCCCAAAAAGAATACACTATTAGTCCATGCATCAATTCCATAATCATGCAAGTTTCCCGAATCACGGTATGTGAAATTATTGATTTGCCAATCGGCTACCATATCTGCAACTTTGGCAATCTCCTGTTTTTTATTATTCGAATTAGTATTCGAGCAACCAACAACAGATAAAACAAACATTATTGTAAGTAATATAATTCTCATGTTTTTTAAGTTATTAATATCACAAAAGTATTCAACATGACTATAATTGAAGTGCTGTATTTGGCTTTTAGTGTGCTATATTTATAATACAAGCTACAATAAGAGTAAATATACACTTACAAACAAGGATTAACAACAACTAGCATCAAACTAAACGTCAATGATGCATAACTGAATATTTTAATAAATTTCATTGATAATTGTAATATTAAAAGTTTTGTATCTTTGCACCTAAACGCTCCAGAAATCAAATAATCCACATAATGAGGACTTTTTTAATACATATACTTCTACTATTTCTGTTTAATACAAACTTACATTCTCGAGACAATTTAAAATTTCATACTTTAACACCCAAGGGTGGATTAAGCTATGATGGTATTTTAGATATAAAGCAAGATGGACAAGGGTTTATGTGGATACTACTCGAAGACAATATATTCAGATTCGACGGCTACACATATAAAACATATAAAAGTGCATTTGAAGTAAATAATAAAGGAAGATTTAATAACATTATATGTGATTCAAAAGGAGACCTTTATCTTTCTACAACACAGGGAGTTTATAAGTTTAATTTCTTAACAGAGACTTTTGAACTGCTAGTTGATATTCCCAACAACTATGTATATGCCGATAAAAACAATAAAATATGGATTATTCATTCAGGCAACATATCCTATATTGAAGATGACTCTTTAACAACATTAGAATTTAGCGGAAGAAAACTGGCACTGAACAGCAAAATGATTGCAGAAAGTGGTAATGATATTTTCTTCTTTTCAAACTTTGGACAAATATACATTTATAATAAAGACAATAATCAAATAGATAGTTTTGACAATGTTAATACACTATTTGAAAATTCAAGTTTGATCCAAGCTCAAGTAAAAGATAATGATCTATGGATGATTACTTCAAATTTAATCATCATAAAGATTGACTTGGCCACACATAGAGTGATAGAGAAAAAGCAATATGATATTTCTGACATCAAAGGAATAAAATGTGGACTAATATCGAAAGATAATAAAGTTTGGATTGGAAATATGAATGGGCTTGTTATTCTTGATCCTAAAACAGAAGAAATAGAAATACATCAAAACAAGCAAGATAATAAGTTTTCTATACCACATAGTTCTGTTTGGACAATTTCTGAAGACAATTACAATAACATATGGATTGGAACTTACGCGGGCTCTGTTGCTTATATCAATCAATTTGAAGAAAATATATTCACAACATATGGTCTATCTGCCAATGGACTTATGAAAACCCCGGTTAGTGGCTTTGCTGTTGATAAAGATAATGTATGGATATCAACAGAAGGGGGTGGAGTAAATGTTTTGAACAGAACCAATAACACATTCTCTTATTTAACAGAGCATCATGACAAAAACAGTATTTCCGGCAATTACACAAAACCACCCGTAATAGATAAAGATGGCATTATTTGGATACCTACTTTTCGTGCCGGATTAAATATGTATAATCCAAATACAAAAAAATTCACACAACTAAAATCAGCTTCAAATGATTCTACTTCACTCTTATCAAATGATTTGAGAACAATTACATTAGAGTCAGACTCAGGCTTATGGATAGTATATCAACGTCATTCACCAAGAATTTCATATCTATCTTTTGATAATCTTCACATTAGTCATTACTCACCCGAGATAGATATCCCTAATCTCGATTTCTCTTTTGACGATTATATCTATGACTTATATAGAGATAAAGGTAATAAATTATGGCTTATATCTTCCAACCAATTACTTAGTTTAGACGTCACAACAAAAAGGTTTGAAAGATATTATATCCCCACAACCAAAAGAGTAAGCGCATCTACATTATGTATAGATAACGATGGTATTATTTGGATTGGGACATTCGGTAATGAATTGATAAGTTTTGATCCAAAAACTGAAAACTTTATTAATTATCCTAACATTATCCCTAGTGAAATTGTAGAAATATATTCCATCAATTGGGCTGATGATGATATATGGATGGGTGCAAATGACGGTCTGTATGTTTTTAATAAAAAGCTTAAACAGTGCTCCGTCTTTAAAGAATCTGATGGAACGCAGGGAGATGTGTATTATAGACTTTCAACATATAAATCTGAAGATAATAAACTATACTTTGGGGGTACCGGAGGATTTACGATTGCTGACATTCAAAGAATAAGCATAAACCCTATAAAACCAAATACTTTTATTTCTGAATTCTATCTTGATTATAAACCAATTTATAATAATAGCGATTTAAATATAAGCATTGACGTATCAACACCCACTATCAAACTTAATCACAATGAACAAAACTTTGGATTTAAAATAGCAAACGACAACTACTTAAATACAGACAAAAATCTATTTAAGTATAGACTTAGAAATTATGATAAACAATGGATATCAACTGATGCCCAAAA
>CAZSKF010000052.1:0-14834 GCA_964607405.1 uncultured Proteiniphilum sp.
GGACCCCCTGATTAACAGTCAGGTGCTCTAACCAACTGAGCTAAAGAAGAATATTGTCAATTAATAATTATTTAATCTTGCTCTTCCTCTTGGACTTGAACCAAGGACCCCCTGATTAACAGTCAGGTGCTCTAACCAACTGAGCTAAGGAAGAATCTAAAGTGCTTTTCCTCAAAAGCGATGCAAAGATATGATGTTTTTTTTCACTATGCAAATACTAGAGGGAAAATTTTGCAATAAGTTATCAACAGCCCATTTTAGAGGATTTCACTTTATAATTTAAAAAAGTTTTTCATACCTTTGGACTCATATTAAAATATGAAAAAGCAAAGTAAATATGATCTACAAGTTTTTAATTCTTTCTGACGAAGTCGAGAATTTCAGAAGAGAAATAAACATTGATGCTGATAGCACATTTTACGAACTATACAGAGCTATAATAGACAGCACTAATTATGACGACAAAGAAATGTCTTCTTTTTTCTTATGCAATGATGAATGGCGTAAAAAGCAAGAGATTACTCTTGTGGAAATGGACACCGACTCTGATGTGGACATCTATGTGATGGATGAAACACCACTAATGGATTTCATAGAAGAAGAGAAACAAAAATTAATGTTCGTTTTTGATTACGTAAATGATAGAGCACTATATATCAAACTAGCTGAGATTATCACAGGCAAGTCTATTAAAAAACCAGAAGTAATAGTATCAGAAGGAGAAGCCCCAAAGCAATTTATAGATATCGATGAAGCTGCCCCGGTTACAACAACCAGCGAACTTGACGCCACTTTCTATGGAGACGAGGGGTTTAATCTTGACGAGCTTGATGAAAGCGGCTTCGAAGGATTGGACGACTTAGAGGAAATCTCACAGTTTAGTGATTTAGAAATTTAAGAGATGAAACAACTACTTGTTTTGTTGGGACCCACAGGTGTTGGCAAAACAGAATACAGCATCCGAATAGCCGAGCACATAGGAGCACCTATAGTCTCGGCTGATTCGAGGCAGCTGTATAAAGGAATGGTCATTGGCACTGCAGCACCCACCCCACAACAACTACAAAGAGTGCCCCACCATATGGTTGGATTTCTTTCGCCCACTGATTATTACAGTGCCAGCGACTATGAGCACGATGCCATTTCTCTAATTGAAAAATTACATACAGAGCATAATACTGTTATCTTAACGGGTGGTTCCATGATGTATATCGATGCTGTATGCAAAGGAATCGATATCATGCCTACAATTGACTCTAAACTCCGAGAGGATATATCTCAAAAATATCAAAAAGAAGGCATAGATCCTCTCCGCCAAAAATTAAAATTATTAGACCCTGTTTTTTATGACCAGGTTGATCTAAAAAATCCCAAACGAATAATTCATGCACTAGAAGTTTGCTTAATGACAGGTAAACCATACTCGTCATTTAGAATGAATAGGATAAAAGATAGACCTTTTGAAATAATAAGGGTTGGATTTAACAGACCTAGAGAAGAACTGTACAGCAGAATTAATCAACGCGTGGATAAGATGATTACAGATGGACTCATCGAAGAAGCTCGTGGCTTTCATCACCTCAAGCACCTCAACTCACTAAACACAGTGGGATACAAAGAGCTTTTTGAATATTTCGACAACAATTGGACACTTGAACAAGCAATTGATAAAATAAAACAACACTCCAGAAATTATGCTCGAAAGCAACTATCATGGTTCAATAGAGATAAGGATATACACTGGCTTGATATTTCTGACGAAACTATAAATGTAATTGATGCTGTTTTAGAATTATTATCAGATTATAAATAGATTATAACCAGATTATAATCACACTACTTCGTGCAGCCCCATATTTTCACATTTCACAATCTTTCCGGGAAATGCCTGCACAATAGAATAATTATGTGTTGACATTATAACAGCCGTTCCCTGTTTTGAAATCTGCTGCAACAAAGCCACAATTTGACTCCCCGTTTCAGGATCAAGGTTGCCCGTAGGCTCGTCTGCTAATATCAACGACGGCGAGTTTAATAAAGCACGCGCTATAACAATACGTTGCTGCTCACCACCTGAAAGCTCGTGCGGCATCTTGTATGTTTTGTTTTTCATACCCACCTGCTCCAACACCTCTTCTATTCTATTACTGATAGCCAATTTACTCTTCCATCCTGTAGCACGCAGCACAAACTCGAGATTCTTTTCAACCGACCTGTCTATAAGAAGCTGAAAATCCTGAAACACAATTCCTATCTTTCTTCTCAAATATGGAATGTCTTTTCTTTTCATCTTTCTAAGATTATAATCAAAAATAACAGCATCTCCCATTTCCACAGGAATCTCAGCATACAAGCTCTTCATTAAAGTACTCTTACCGGAGCCTACCCTACCAATTATATATAGAAACTCACCCTTGCGAACCTCAAAATTCAAATCTTTGAGAATAATATTTTCAGCTCTGTTAAGTTGTACTTCATCGTACTTAATTAATATCTCGTCCATTCTTTATTTTATGAATTGAATCGTTAAGGGGTAAGCAACATAGCTTTCACCATTATTAGCTCTAATAGAAGCTTTCACTACAAATACAAGGTATAATATTGCCACAACCAACAACAATGGAGCTCCAACTATAGTTGCAGCAATAATAGCTGAATAAAGAATAAAGCTAATATTGAAATTAATTATATCCTTGCCTTGTTTATCTACTAAGGGGTTTTTGTCTTTTTGCATAGCCCATAGTACTATAGGCAATGCTATTCCAACTATTGGGGCTAAAATAATAGCCAGCTGAGAAAGATGTATTATCATCAAAAAGGTATTCTGAGTGAGACCAAAAAGTGGCTTCTCATATCCAAACGAAGATCTTGATGGCTCATCGTCATTTAGTATCTTTTCTTTTTCGCGTTGATATTCCTCCTCAGTTATACTTCCTTTATCACGAAGTTCGCTAAGTATTTTCAGGTTATCGTATTTCATAGGTTTGGTATTTAGTATTTATAGCATCGAATCAATTACGCTCACCATCTCATTAAATTCTTCCATATTGAATAAGCGAGTAAGCATCACAACTTTTCCTTCGCGATCAATAATAACGTTTCTCGTAATACCCGCATTGCATTCAGCAAATTTGCAAAAGATAGATGCATCAGAATCCATTCCGATTGGATAAGTCACACCCGTAACCTCTTTCAGAAATTCAATCTTCTCAACCGGTTCTTCTCTATCAATGCCATATAACGCAAACTCAGGATTGTCTTTATGTTTTTGCCATATCTCGCTTTCAATGTGAGGCATCTCTTTGCGACATACACCACACCAGCTGGCTGTAAATTGCAGCATAACTACCTTACCTCTAAGGTCAGATAGCTTAACTTCACTTCCATCAGGCATCATCATAGAAAAATCAGGAGCAAAATCACCTTCTTTAACTTTAAACTGCCTATCATCCGCTTTTTTATCTACTGCCTGGGCATTACGTTCCACATTATTGCTTTTAAGAGGTGAGCTAACTCCGAACAACAGAGCAATGATTACTGCTATATTAATTTTATTATATATCATAATTTACTTTTTTTATTATTACAAAGATACTTTTTTTTCTTTACGAGCAAATAAGTTGTGCAGAAATAAAATCAACACCATAGCTGAGGCAGAACCCAGTGCGTCCGCTATAAAGTCAAACCAATCTCCACTTCTGTCAAAAAACCTTTCTTGCAGTATTTCAATTACACCACCATATATTACAGGCAATACGAAACCCCAGAATATCCATCGCAATATTGGAGGTTTGCCGTCACACAACTTATAATAATCTACAAAGTTCACAAACGACAAAACAAAGAACATGCCAAAATGAACAAGCTTATCCAATGGAAGTCCACTTGGCACACTAGGAATACTGCTCGAACTAATCAGGCAGGTACCCGTGAATATTAATAATACAACAAAGATTGGCAATAAAAGATAACGACTATATTTTTTCATCCAGATTGTTTAATTTCTTTAGCGCATATAATACAGCAGATTTGCAATTGCAGTTGAGAACAACCATAAACAGCAATTTGTTTATTATCCAGAGCTGCCATGATTGTATATTTGCTCCAAAGATAACAGAAAATATACACACCAACTTACATTTATAAACATATAACTAAAACTTGAAGATAAATTCATTAAAAATTTGTTCCTTTGCTTATTCAGACTAATAAAACTAATTATATTTCACGTTTAAATTTGAAATGAAAAAAACAATATTACTTCTCTTTTCGGCAATCATTATTGCCACAGGTGCAAACTCACAAACAAACCAATCAGACAAAAATCAACGTTACTTTGATATAAATAAAGGTATAGACATATTCAATTCAGTAATAAGAGAGCTGGATATGGTATATGTAGATAGCATCAAAGTAGATAGCTTGATAAATACTACTATCAACATGATGCTCTCGCGCCTTGATCCATATACAGAGTATTACTCTGAAGACAACATCAGCGATTTGCAATTTATGACTACCGGTGAATATGGTGGTATTGGCTCTATTATTTCGCAAAACAACAACCGAGTAATTATAAACGAACCATACAAAAACCTTCCGGCAGACAAGGCGGGGCTCAAAGCAGGCGATATAATATTAGAACTAGATGGCTTGAGCATGGAAAAGGCCACAGTTAAAGATGTGAGTGACAAACTAAAAGGAACTCCCGGAACTCCCGTAAAATTAAAAATAGAACGTCCCGGCATTGACAAGCCTATTGATGCGGTTATCACCAGAGAAAAAATCGAAATTGACCCAATTACATATGCTGATGTAATTGATGATAATATTGGATATATACATTTTTCAAGCTTCACCAACGGAAGCTCGAACAAGGTAAAAGAAACCTACACGAAGCTAAAGAAAAATGGAGCCAAGAAGCTGGTATTAGACCTGCGCGGAAACGGTGGAGGTATTCTTGAGGATGCTGTAAACATTGTAAACCTATTCGTAAATAAAGGCGAAGAAATAGTTTCAACAAAAGGAAAGGTGAAACAATGGGATAGATCTTTTATTACACAAAATCAACCAATAGATACTTTAATGCCAATTGTTATTCTAGTGGATACAGGTTCTGCTTCTGCTTCAGAAATTGTGGCCGGTGCCATGCAAGACCTAGATCGTGCCGTTATTATTGGCAACAGATCATTTGGTAAGGGGCTGGTTCAAAGTCCAAGAGATTTGCCTTACGGAGGCAATATAAAAATCACCACGTCTAAATATTATATACCCAGCGGTAGATGCATACAAACTCTAGACTACTCTCACAGAAACAGAGACGGTAGCGTGGCAAGAACACCCGACAGTTTAACCGGCATTTTCTACACCCGCAATGGACGCGAAGTAAGAGATGGAGGTGGTATCACCCCCGACTTCACTATCAAGCATGAAAAGAGCGGAACAATTGGTTTCTATCTTATGGCAGAAAATATAATATTTAATTATACCACACAATGGACACAGAAGCATAGTTCAATTGCTTCACCACAAGAGTTCTCATTAAGCGACTCAGACTATGAAGAGTTTAAAGAGTTTGTAAAAAGCAAAGACTTCAAGTACGACCAAATGAGTATTCGCAATCTGGAATCGCTTAAAAATATAATGGAGTTTGAAGGATATTACAGCGACTCGGAAGAAGAATACAAAGCACTTGAAGCAAAACTAAAGCCAAATATAGATAGAGATTTAGAGCTCTTTAAAGATGAAATAAAGGAGATGATTGAAGTAGAAATCGTTCAGCGCTACTACTACAAGGAGGGCACGCTAATGTATCAACTCAGAGATGACAAAGCACTGGCAAAAGCTAAAGAGGTGCTTAATGATTCTCAGCTTTACAAAGAGACACTGCAACCCAAAGTAGCAACCACTCAATCATCAAACAACGATTCGTCAGATAAAGAAGTGAAGAGTTAGAAAATTCAAAAACAACATATGCGACATTTGTGTATCGCCATAATGATTAACCTCTTTTTGTTGACCAACGCGCAACAGAAAGAGGTTAATTTGCTTTTTGTGGGAGACGCTATGCAGCATATGCCACAAGTAGAATCTGCCAAAATCAAAGATGGTTACAACTACGATTCCTGCTTTTACCTGTTGGAAGAAAAAACAAAGAATGCAGACATATCATGCATAAATTTTGAAACTACTCTTGGCGGAGCACCATACCGAGGTTACCCCATGTTTAGCTCTCCCGACGAGTTTGCCATTTCACTAAAGGATGCCGGATTTGATATATTTTTTCTGGCCAACAATCATATTATGGATAGTGGCAAAAAAGGATTGGAAAGAACGATAGACGTATTAGACTCTATCAAGGTAAAACACACTGGTGTGTTTAAGTCAAAGAACACACGGGCGCTCAATTATCCGCTAATGATTATAAAGAATGGAATTCGCATTGCATTTCTCAATTACACATATGACACCAATGGCATACGAGTGCCCCACCCCATAATAGTAAACCCAATTGACACAAATATTATAAAGAAAGATATAAGGCTTGCCAACTTATATAATCCCGATATAATAATAGCAAATATGCACTGGGGTGATGAGTATTTCACAAAGCAAAATAAAGCACAACAAGACATTGCTGATTTTCTTATTCAAAACGGTGTTAGAATCATAATCGGAAATCATCCACACGTGGTGCAACCTATCAAAAAGAAAATAATCAACAATCAAATTGAATCTATTATTTACTACTCATTGGGAAATTTCATTTCCAACCAACGCAAACCAAATACCGACGGAGGAGCCATTGCAGAAATAACTATCAGCAAAAATGAAAGCGAAGGTACTACAGACATAATCTCTAGTAGATACTCTCTCTTTTGGGTTAGAAAACATACAGAAGGCAGAAAGCTCAAATATACTATAGTTCCTGAGCATTCCGAATACATAAACCTTATGGATGCAGAAGAAAAAGAGATAATGAATACATTTATAATCAATGCCAGAAAGATTATGGATGAAAACTAATCCATATAAATGCATACGTCACAAAGCACATATCAACCAATTGTAAGCGCCATAATCGGTTTTTCACTAAACAAAAAATGACATTTTACTATCTCAACATACATTCAACCCCTAATGTTAATCCACATTAACAATTTCAACTCTTACATATGTGAACAATATCAAAATAAATAGCTATATTTGCTGTTAAATAGTGTTTCATTGCTGATAATCAATAATAAGCCATTTTGTCAAAGCTATTCCGGAAGTTTGTGGTGATTGTTCGGCGAGCGCAAATCTATGTATAATTTCCGTGCAACAAAGTTCGGAGCTCGGAAATCATTGTTTTCACCCCTTTTTCTATCATTCGGAGAACTCAAATTAACAGAATTTAGCGGTAAATAAAATTTCTCAGGTGTCAAAGCTAAACCGGACTTAACAATTGGATAGTTTGGCGCTTGGAGAACAATGAAGAAAATCCGTGCAACATTAATTCGAGCGCAGAAAACATTCACCACAACTCGTTCATCACCATATATTGGTCTCCAAACTATGTTGAACAACCACCCAACATGGTTTTCTTAACAAACATATTCTCTATATAGTCTTTTTTTAGTTAATAACACAGAGCAAATACTCGCCACAACGCTACAAACGTCATATTTTGGAGGGAAATCATCCACCACAACCCGTTCAATATAATTTTGAGGGCGGCGAACAATGTATAAAACCTGTGCATAATTGTTTTGAGAGTGGCGAACAGTGTATAAAACCTCTACATAATTTTCAGAGAGTTACAAGGCCGATATGTTTTAGGTATAAATTCACAAGGCGCTCCGTTCAAAGCTCTTCATCACAGCTTTTATAGTTCCAACTTTTAAATGACTATCCAATATGATTGGAATACGATGTTCATCATCCGTTAGAGAAGCGCGTATGGCCTCACTGCTATTTTTAAACACCTCGTCATATATCACCAATGATATATTGATAGCAGGATAAGTTTTCTTATCATTTGCTTTCTTTTTTGATTTGCCTAGATAATTCACAGTCATTTTCTCAATATTTCTGCCCGAAACAAATTGAATATTCATCTTATCGCCAATCTCCATATTATCATAATCCAAACTTCTAATGAGATGCAGAACTGACAAGAAATCATATGTGCAGAGTTCAGTTTCAATAACTTCGTCAAAGCGATCATGTCCATTGTAAACTCTGCTGGTTGAAATTTCAATGACATTATTGCCGCCATACTTATAAATCTGCTTGTCTTGCGAGTAATTTTTACCCTCGAAAGCATCTTTTGAAAAATATAATGGCCGCAAGTTCATATCCACATACGAATGCAACGTATCATTAACTTTATAAAATCCTCTGACTAATCCGGATGTGTTCATCAACATTTCAGAATGGAAAGCCTTATTGCCATTATATTCCGTTATTTCTGTTGTAAGCAAACCCGATCCTGCCTTTGGTTTCAGTAATCCCCCATCAAAGTACAAGTCGTATGCAATACTCTCATTCACCGCAAAGTCTTTATTATCAACTTCACATTGGCCAAACACGCTGACTGAAGAAATCAATAATACATTTAATATAAAGTACTTGATAAACACTCTCATATTACATTCTTTTATTTTTTGACTTTAAAAAAGCTGCTTATTATTTTATATGCATGCTCTGCGCGACCATATCTATAATTTTCACTATCTCTTTCACCTGCCACCACAAACAGCTTCCTCAAGTCGAACACATTGATAACAAGTAATGCAGAAATAATAAAAACTGAAGAATACACAATAGATGAAGGCACAAAAATCTCGGCCATAATCATTAATACTATGGGAGTATATATATGTATGTGTCGCAAAGACTTATTACTTCTAAAATACTCATCATCGATCCTATATCTAAGAACAAGCATAACCAACCTCCACAAATAAAGTATAGACAATATAAAACCAAGCACAAAGACAGGCGAGCCCACATATATCATAAAACCAAGAATTACCATAGAGGTACCAAGTCCGTTAGAAACAAAACTCATTAAAAACCCTCTTAACTCATTTCCTTCATCTTCCGCATCTGAATAATTCTCCAATCCATACCCCAAACAACTAATACCCAAACCCAGAACACTCAAATAAAGCCAATAACTGCCCATATAAGCTGCAAAGCATAAGCTTGTTGCGATTATAATATTTGCAAACAAATAAACATATGCGGGATTTATCAGCCCGGAAATTTCCGATACCCACTCTTCAAACCTACTTCTCAAATTTATTTTATCCATATCATCTTACTTATTACTGTGCGCTCACCACATTTCTTAATGCGTTTATAACTGTCAATACTAATTAAACAGCCATAACACTTTGCAACTCACTAAGCTGCTTTGATCTGTTTTTTATATCATCCATAATTGCTCTAGCAAACATATTATTAACCCCATGACCGGGACGCACCGATACTATTGTACCTTTTATAAATTTGCCAACCAGAGAAATATCCCCAAGAATATCCAACACCTTATGTCTAGCCGGCTCATTTTCAAATCTTAGCGGCCTATTCATTATATATCCCAATGTGTTAGCATCACGTTTCTCCACCTGCGTTATATCTGCTATATTGTCAAAGTCAGACTGCATGAGCGGTTGGTCATATATCACAATAGCATTGTCTAAGTCCCCACCCTTCACCAATCCATGCTTCAGAAGCATCTCTATCTCTTTAACAAAGACAAAAGTTCTGCACGATGCAAACTCCTCATTAAACTCTGAAACATCATCCAAGCTTGCGCTTTGAACATCCTAAACAACCGAATCAAAAGAGATTTGTGTATGTATGCTCAGCTTATCAGAAGGAGACAGAATCAACCTGGCTCCTGTAGCCTCATCGTGATACTCTATAATATCTTCAGGTATATAATACTCTCGCACCGCATTTTGTTCTCTAAGACCTACTTCTAATATTTTATTCACATATTCTACCGAGCTTCCATCCAGTATCGGAAACTCAGGTGCATCCACATCAATAAGGCAATTGTCTATTCCGTTGGCATACAGTGCTGCCAAAGCATGCTCCACAGTGCTAACCTGTACATCGTCCACACACAAGACTGTGCCTCTGTTTGTATTCACCACATTTTCGGCACAGGCATCTATCACAGGCATCCCCGGCAAATCTGTTCTTCTTATCCTGTATCCGGTATTCTCATCTGCCGGATTAAAGGTAATGGTTGACATTAACCCTGTGTGCAAACCTTTACCTTTTAGGGTAAAGCCTGCAGCAAGAGTTCTTTGATTCTCAATATTTAAGTTTTGCATAATTTCTATTTGTTGATTTAATTATTCAAAATCAAAAATACAACTATTAGCACGTGCTATAAGGCAATAAATACCCCAACTGGTATTTAGAATCACCCAACTATCAAAAACAGGTACCGAACTTAAGGCATAAATGTTAAGATTAAGGCTAAAAAAGCAACTTATTCCGCATTATCTAAAAACCAATCTTTGAACTCATCACTCTTGACGCGACTAATTATAATTCTTTCTTCGGTGGGGATAGATAGATTTATGGCAAGTTTACCCTGAAACCAAATCGACATATCCTTAATGGCACTATGCGCCACTATATATTGACGATTTACTCTATAAAACTTAGAAGGGTTAAGTTGCAACATCATTTTATCTAATGAAATATCAAGAACATATTTCTGACCAGTATAGCAAAAGATCTTTGCCATCTTAAATTCTGACCGTATGTATGCAATATTATCTACAGACACAGGTATCAGCTTGTCTTTATATGGTATCAATAATGTATTTTTAAACAGGTCTTTTTCTTTCTGCATAGAACTTATAAGCTGCAGTATATGGTCAGAACTTATAGATACCGAGGATACACTAGAGAGCTTTTTAAGCGCTCTAGTCAAACTTTCATTTTCTATAGGCTTCAGCAAATAATCTATACTATTAACCTCAAAAGCCTTTAGTGAATACTCATCATATGCCGTAGTAAAAATAATCTTTGAGTTTATCTGCACATTCTCAAAAATGTCAAAAGAGTCGCCATCCGCCAAATGTATATCCATAAACACCACATCGGGGTGTTTATTTGTTTTAAACCATTCAATACTATCTTGCACACTTTGCAAAACTTCTATTATATTGATCGTGCTGTCTGTATTTTCTATCAATCTTTGTAGGTTTTGAGCTGCAAAGAACTCATCTTCCACTATCACTGCTGTAATCATAATGAAAATATTATTATTCGTTTTTTATTTTATCAATAAGAGGAACTTCTACTGCAAATGTGTCAGAATCATTTTCTATTGTAATATTCTTCCCAAACATTAGCCAATACCTCTCATTAAGGTTTGATAGCCCCAATCCATTATATTTAGACTTGTCACGCTTTTGCTGAATATTGTTCTCTACAATAATTGTTGCATTATCGGTAGTTGCAATAGAAATCACAAGAGGTTGCTTTTGTGACACAACATTATGCTTAACCGCATTTTCTATAAGTACCTGCAAACCCGAAGGCATTATATAGTAATTACTGTAAATGGGGTCTATATTTATGTCTATCCTTAGAGCATCGTTATATCTTATCTTCAACATATAGATATATGATTGAGCAAACTTCAGCTCCTCGTTAAGCATCACCACCTTATTAGCTTGCATAGTATATCTGAATACCTGAGATAGCTGATTTACATATTCTTTGGCACGTTTAGTATCATAGTCTATCAATCCATTTAGAGTATTCAAAGAATTAAACAAAAAGTGAGGATCGATTTGACTCTTCAACATGTTGTATCTATTTTGCAAATTCTCAATTTCCAGGTTTTTATTTTCCAACACACTCTCTTGGTTCTTATTAAACAGCACTATTAGCGTAGTATATAAAAATGACATGAATAGAACCACCAAATCCCTTACTAAATGAATTACAATAAAGAAACTGCTTGGCTCTCCTTCAAAAAACAATTTCCATTGAACACGAGTAATTATCGGGCTTACCGTTACAACAATAAATAAGAGAAAAATAAACAGCAAAAAATATAAAAGACGATTATTTCTTTTAGAAAATTCTCGTACAATCTTAAATTGAATAATAAACAAATAATAGACAAAAGCGATATTAAAAACAAGACTAACCAGAGGCTTAATTGATAAAATATCAGATAATGAAATATTGCTATTCTTGCTCAGCGAAAAAAATATAAGAGCAACAGCCACTATAAAAGACATTGCCAAACTAAGAGAAATTGCCGCACTAAATGCTGTTTTTCTATTATAAGGAAGTGCAGATTTGTGGGTATTCTTATATTGTTTCAATTTATATCTACCAAGCATACTATATTAATATTAATTATTGAGCAAATATAAGAATATGATTTGCCAAGTTATAAATATCATTACCCAAATATCATATTAAGATACCGAAAACTATTTTTGGGGTGCTCAATAATTTAAACCCATCAAAAGTTTAGTTATCTTTGCTATAACGACAATCAAAACAAATCAGATATATATGGAGATATTGGATTTCATTATTCGGGTACTTGTTGCAGCTGGTGCAGGAGCCTCGGTGGGACTGGAACGCCAATGGAGCAACAAAAGTGCAGGACTGCGCACCAATACATTGGTATCGCTAGGCGCAGCCATATTTGTTATAACAAGTATATTGACCACCCATGAAACGGGCGACCCTTCAAGAGTAATAGGTCAAGTGGTTTCAGGAATGGGATTTCTGGGTGCAGGTGTTATTTTTCGTCACGGTATCAATGTACAAGGACTTACCACCGCCGCCACACTATGGTGTAGTGCAGCGCTGGGTACATTGGCAGGGCTGGGATATTTTGCCTTTGCCATCATATCCGCAGCATTAGTGATAGGAATAAACATGTCCTTCAAAATCACCGACAAATGGATATCTCAGGAGGTTAAAAAAAAAGATATGGAGAAACAGAAGCCAAAAAGCTTTGAGTAATAAATCTATTTTACACTCATTATCATCAAGCCCTTACAAGCCTTTTGCGAAATACAATATTCGCTAAGGCTTTTTTTATCTATTACCACTTTTTTCTTTAGGCTTGAAGCATGAATAAAACCTAAGGTGCCATCATCTCTCTTATAAGTAAATCCTGTATGGGTAGTATCCAATCCTTCTATGCTTGTTGTGAATGCTATCATGGCCATGTGAGGAATCTTGTCTGCATTTTCTGCTATTTTCCTTTTTGGCAGATAAACAAAGCCTCCTCTTTCATTTATATCATTCTCTATATTCTCTATTTGAGCCAGCATATCATCATTCTCATTCAATGCGTTATAGGCATGACGATGCTTTGACATAAAATTAATTCTTTTGGTATCAAGCACATTTTCGTCTTGCCACAAGATAGGCGCTAATATTCCTTTTTGCTGATTCACATATACCCAATCGCTAGTGTAATGCAAGCGAGAGGCATAACCATCAACTACTCCTTCTCTATATCTTATTTCCCTAACCTTTGATACAAAATTAAGAAAAGTAATATCTCCCGACTCAACCATATTAGCCAAAGCTATAACGGTTTCGATATATGTGACACAGTCAAACTCGTGTAGATTTACCACCAGCATCTCTGTTTCATTACCATCAAGGGTGCCGGCTACATAGGGTTTTTCCAGAAAGAATTCTGCAGTTTTTTGAATAATATCCTGCTTGCTGCCATATTCTTCAGCATTTATATAATTCACATACTCACTAAAGATACGCATATCCGATTCTTTCACATCAACTTGTTGTGCATAAGCAACCACAGAAACAAAAAACAATACGATTCCCAAAAATGTCTTCATATGATTATATTATTTAAAAGATATACATGCCTCATCAAAACTTTAACTACACAGCTAATTAAACACTGTTTAAACAGCATTTTAAGCAAAACTAATATAAATGATTGAAATGTACATATACAAATGTGTTATTTATGATATTATTTATATATTTATGTTTGAATTAAAAAGTACATAAATTATAATACAAATGATATCAAAAAGAACAAACTACATAATTTTTCTTTTTCTACTTCTATTTTTTAGTGTCAACTCCGGCGCTCAAACAAAATTCAATTCTCCTATTAAGTTGCGCGTGGGCACATACAACGTGGGACACTTTAATCAAGGACATCCAGGAGGATATCAGGGAGAAGACATAGACACCGAGATGAAGAGATGGAGACAATGGATTGGAGAACAATCAATGGATATGTTTTTCGTGAGCGAGTGGAATGGAGCTTTTGACAGTAACAATACTTTGAATGCTGCCGACGAATTGCTATATCCATACTACAATAATGTTACGTTTGGAGAAGAATTTACCTGGATCCATAACGGCATAGCAACTAATTATCATATTGACAATTTTCGACAAATTGACCTTACACACAAAGAATATTATGCAATTGTGGCCGATATGCACATTGGAGATATGATTATTACACTTATGTCTGTTCATATTCCATGGCAAGAATGCTGCCACGAATCATCATTAGATATGCTAATTGAAGAAATGAGTAAATATGAATATGTTATTTGTGGAGGTGACATAAATGCATCAAAATCCAATCAGCTACGCTTTTTAGAAGAAGGATTTAATATAGCCAATGGCGGTAATGAAGGATGGTTTTGCACTTGGGCAAAAGATTGTGACAAGGAAGATAAAGAGAATGCTTATTTAGACAATATAATAACAAGCAAAAACATTAAAATCATGAATGTAGTCTCACCCCGAAACGAACTATCCGATAATGATCATTGGCCAATATT
>CAZSKF010000053.1:0-14781 GCA_964607405.1 uncultured Proteiniphilum sp.
AAGCTCTCCAAAAAAGATAAACGTTGACATAATATCAGACGATTTTGAGAGAGAACTAAAACAGCAAACTATCAACAGCGGCGTTCGCTCTATTGCCGTGTCGCCCAATGGAAAAGAGATTGCTTTCATAGCACGTGGTGATGTATTTATTACATCAATAGAATTTTCTACTACAAAACAAATTACAGACACCCCAGAGCAAGAACGTGACGTTCACTTCAGCCCCGATGGACGCTCGATAATATATTCATCAGAAAGAGGTGACACATGGAATATATATAAGACAGACCTTGTGCGCAAAGATGACAAATACTTTGTGTATGCACGAGAGCTAAAAGAAACAAGACTTACTGACACCGAAACACCATCATTTCAACCACTATTTTCGCCTGATGGAAAAGAGATTGCTTATCTTGAAGACAGATCCGAGATAAGAGTTCTAAACTTAAAGTCGAACAAATGGCGCACAGTGATGGAAGGCAAATTCAACTACTCATATAGCGATGGAGACCAATGGTTTCAATGGTCGCCCGACAGCAAATGGATTTTGTCTGATTATATAGATGTAGGCGGCTGGAATAATAAAGACGTAGCATTAATAAAAGCAGATGGAAGCGAAGACATTCTAAACCTAACATTAAGCGGATATAATGACGTTAGAGCGAAATGGGTACTTGACGGGGGTGCCATTCTTTTCTTCTCCGACAGAGCAGGATACCGAAGCCACGGAAGCTGGGGCTCTGAAAATGATGCATATCTTATGTTCCTCGATTCTGAGTCATACGACAACTTCAAACTAAACAAAGAAGAAAGAGAGTTAAAGAAAGAACTAGATAAAGAAGACAAAAAGAAAGAGGACGACAAAGCAAAGGATAAGAAAAAAGACAAAGACAAGAAAGCCGACTCAACCAAAGTAGAGAAAGACTTAAAGTTCGACCTTAACAGCAGACGTCACAGAATAGTACGTCTTACACGACACTCATCAAACATGTCAGATGCTCACCTCAATAAAGATGGAAGCAAACTATATTATCTGGCACGCTTTGAAAAAGGTTACGACCTATGGGAACAAGACCTGCTTGAAAACACTACCAAGCTAATTACTAAAGATGTAGGTGGTGGACGACTTATCCCTGACAAAGAAAATAAGAACTTGTACATGGCTTCAAGCGGAGGTATCAAAAAAATTGATAACGGCAAGGTTAGCAATGTATCATTCTCAGCACCATATAATTACAGAAGCGCACTAGAGCGTGAATACATTTTCAACCACGCATGGAAACAGGTTAAAGATAAGTTTTATGATGAAAACATTCACAACATAGATTGGGAAATGTATAAAGAAGCTTATGCCAAATTCCTTCCGCATATCGACAATAACTTCGACTTCCAGGAAATGCTATCTGAATTGCTAGGCGAGCTAAATGCCTCTCACACAGGGGCAAGATACTCAGCTAGTAGCGACAGATGGCAAACTGCCACTCTAGGCGTATTTTGGGACAACACCTACGAAGGTGACGGACTAAAAATCAAAGAAATAATAACCGGAAGTCCTTTAATTAAAGCAGACAGCAAGTTTAAACCCAACGTTATAATTGAAAAAATTGACGGCAAACCAATAGAATCAGGAAAGCCATACTGGCACCTATTGGATGGAATGGCAGGGAAACGTGTTTTAATTAGTGCATTTGATCCCGCAACCAAGCAGCACTTCGAAGAGATTGTGAAACCAATTTCGCAAGGCACAGAAAATGCACTACTATACAGAAGATGGGTAGAACAGCGCGAACAACTTGTTGACAAGTACTCAAATGGAAGACTTGGATATATTCACATTCAGGGAATGAACAGCGAAAGCTTTAGAGAAGTATATATGAACCTCTTAGGCAAATACAGAGGAAAAGAAGCTGTAGTAATAGACACCAGATTTAACGGTGGAGGTTGGCTGCATGATGACCTTGCCACATTGCTAAGCGGAAAAGAATATCAACAATTCAAACCTAGAGGACAATACATTGGCAGCGACCCATTCAACAAGTGGAATAAACCCTCAATATTAATTATGGGCGAAGGCAACTACTCAAATGCACACGGATTCCCGTGGGTGTACAAAGAACTGGGAATTGGAAAATTAGTAGGAGCTCCCGTACCGGGAACTATGACTGCCGTATGGTGGGAAACTCAGGTTGACCCAACAATAGTATTTGGTATTCCACAGGTAACAGTTGTGGACATGGATGGCAATCCAATGGAAAACAATCAACTTGAACCGGATATTGAAGTTTACAACACACCCGAATCACTTTTAAGTGAAGATGATTTGCAATTAAAAGCCGCAGTGGAAGAATTACTTAAAGAGCTTAAGTAATTCCACTCTTGATAAAACAATAAGGGAGGTAAAAGTCTTGGCTTTTACCTCCCTCGTTATTTAAAACAGAGTATAAAATATATACTCTCAATAGTATTGTTAATTAATTAGCGAATCAGGAATACTCTTTTTTGCTTTCACGCCAAGCTCTTTGAGCTTCTGTGTTTGCAGCACCAAATTATCATTGCCGGTTGACAACTGCTTGTATGCATCATTATAAGCACTTTGAGCCAAGTCAATATTCCTACCCACTTTCTCCAAGTTTGTAATAAAACCTACAAACTTATCATACAACTTAGCACCACGCTCCGCAATATCAATTGCATTTTGATTCTGATATTCACGTTTCCACAAATCCACAATCAGTTTAAGAGCAGCGATAAGGTTAGTGGGACTAATTAACAGAATTTTCTTTTCATACGCATACTGCCACAAATCAGGGTCGTGCTGCATAGCCAACATATATGCGGGCTCGTTAGGTATAAACATCATCACAAAGTCCAACGAAGCAGCATAGTCTTGATAACTTTTAGCGCTCAATTCATCAATATGTCGTTTCACCGACCTCAGATGAGCATTAAGCTCCTCCTTTTGCTTCACAACATCCGATTCCTGAGTATATCTGAGATACGCATTCAGCGACACTTTAGAGTCTATTATAACCTTACGCTCATCAGGATATGCAATTATCACATCAGGCTGCATTCTCTTGCCCTGATCATTAGTAATAAAAGACCCGTCAGAGTTTTTCAGATACTCCTGCACAAAATACTCTCGATCTCTCACCAGTCCCGAGCGCTCTAATATATTTTCTAATATTATTTCACCCCAGTCACCCTGAGTTTTAGAGTTACCCTTCAGAGCATTAGTCAGGCTAACAGCCTCCTCACTTATCTTCTGATTTAATTGTGCCAATCGCTTCACCTCTTCACCAAGAGAGAAACGCTCCTTAGCCTCAGTAACATA
This sequence comes from uncultured Proteiniphilum sp., assembly GCA_964607405.1. GTDB lineage: Bacteria > Bacteroidota > Bacteroidia > Bacteroidales > Dysgonomonadaceae > Petrimonas. Next base: position 3,335 of record CAZSKF010000053.1, read on the forward strand.
AACCTCTTCCACCTTCTTCTTAAAGGACTCGATATTCTCACCCAGTGGTTTCAGAAGAGAGTCTATATTCTCCTGATTAAGCTTAGTAAACTTAGCACTCTTCTCATCTATAATCTTGGTAGCAATATTTTCAAACTCAGTATTAAATTGCTGGCGAAGCCTCTGCATCTCCTCTTTCTGTTGCTCATGCTTCTCCTTCATTGCATCCAAATTAGCCTCAAAAGAGGCTATCTGAGCAGCCTTTTGATTTAGGTCCTCATTCTTACGTGAAATTTCAGCACGCAAATCAGACACTTCCTGAGTATTATTTCTTATAACTTCGTCTTTTAGCTCTATCTCAACAGACAACGAAGCTATATCTCTTTCCAATCCTTGAATATCAATATTTAGCCCCTCTTCTTTTGCCTGACACTTATCAAGCTGCATCTGCACCAATCTATTAGATTCGAGCAAAGATTCATTTTTTTGTTGAGCCAATTTAAAATCTAAAGTCAAAGAATTATTATTCTCAACAATATTGTCATATTCACTCTTTGCTACTGATTTAGATCTTGCATTAAGTACAGCAATAATCCATGCAATGCATGCTCCGGCAATGAAAGAGATAAACAGATAAGCAATATAACTCATTATTATAGTTCAGGGTCTTTCAATACATGGCCCATTTTAGTTTCTTTAGTCTCCATATAAAACTTGTTGTACTTATTAGTCTCAATAACAATAGGTACATTTTCAACTACTTCCAAGCCATACGATTCCAAACCTATACGTTTAACTGGATTATTAGTCATCAATCGCATTTTGGTAACACCAATATTTTGCAATATCTGAGCCCCTACTCCATAGTCACGCTCATCAGCCTTATACCCCAAATGCAAGTTTGCATCCACAGTATCCATACCATCTTCCTGAAGTTTATATGCAGATGCCTTTGCCATCAATCCGATGCCGCGACCCTCCTGATTTAGATAAACCAATACCCCCTTGCCTTCTTCCTCTATTTTCATCATTGACTTATGCAACTGCTCACCACATTCACATCTCATCGATCCAAAAATATCACCCGTAGCGCATGAAGAGTGAACTCTCACCAATACAGGCTCATCTTCCTCCCACTCACCCTTGATTAAAGCAATATGCTCCAATCCGTTAGATTTTTGTTTGAAAGGGATCATTCTGAAATTGCCATATTGAGTTGGTAGTTTTATTTCTTCACCCTTTTCAACCAACGATTCAGTCTTAAGGCGATATCTGATTAAATCAGCAACTGAGATAATCTTCATATCAAACTCCTCAGCCATCTTCATTAATTCGGGCATACGAGCCATTGAGCCATCTTCATTTTTAATTTCGGCAAGAGCACCTGCAGGATATAATCCGGCTAAGCGCGCCAAATCAATAGCTGCCTCTGTGTGACCTGCACGACGAATCACACCCCTGCTGATAGCACGTAGTGGGAATATATGTCCCGGTCTTCCAAAATCTTCAGGTTTAGTCTCCTTGCGGGTCAATGCCAGAATTGTTTGTGCTCTGTCATAAGCCGATATACCTGTGGTACAACCATGCGTAAGCAAGTCAATAGACACAGTAAATGGCGTAGCATGAATAGAAGTATTATTTGCCACCATCATAGGCAAGTCAAGCTCTTCAGCACGCTCTTTAGTGATAGGCGTACAGATAAGCCCACGAGCATGTGTTTCCATAAAGTTCACCTTTTCGGGTGTTATACTTTCGGCAGCAATAATCAGGTCGCCTTCATTTTCACGATCTTCATCGTCAACTACAATTACAAAGTTTCCTTTTCTAATCTCATCGATAGCCTCATCTATCGTGTTTAATTTAAATTCTCCCATTTTTACCTTTTTATTCAGCTATTTTGTTCTTGCAAAAACTGAATTGTATCCTTCAGTTCTGCATTTAATTTTATTATTCGTCTCAAATCTTTGTTTATTCTTTTTTCAAAAGGAATCGAAATAAGTTTAATTGCGATACCAATCGGGAAAATGTACATCAAAGACTTGTCAATCACAGAACCCGCCTTAAACGGACGCACATAATTAATGAGAATTGGATACTCCTTTGCTTTCTCAATTATAGCGCTTCTTCTTGTGTTTGAGAGTTGATTTAGAATATTCTCCAAATCAATTTTTATTCTGTTCAGGCTACTATCATATCCTGAATCCATCCAATATGTAGAGTACCTCATCACTCTATATTTTTTGTAATGCGACTCTATTGCCATATCCAAAGCATTAGTTTGGTCAATTACTTTGCTATAGTTTATTTCCTCTATAACAACATCCTTGATAGTGTAATTCCTAGTTTCACGTATAAAGAAAAGCTTTCTAAAGAAGCCCAAATAGATATCTGTACTCATTATTACAGAATCATTCATAGCCTTATACGTTAAGAAAACACCAAGCGGCAACAAAATCATCGAGCTAAACCACATTCCCACCCAATGAATCCACACACCATCACGGGTCATTTTAATACCTAAAGTATTAATGATATAATATATAATAAATAGAATTACAGATATAACTATAGGCATACCCAATCCACCTTTTCTAACAATAGAGCCCAAAGGAGCTCCAATAAAAAAGAAGATGAGGCAAGCAAATGATACTGTAAATTTAGAATGCCACTCTATCCATTGTCTGTTTATATTTCTTTGAGTCGAAGATTTAGTCATCGACTTAAACATATAATCATTATTATTATTATCTGCTTTAGTGTATGCTGACCTAAGAATATTATTTTTTGCTTGATAGTCCTTTGATTCAAATATAGAATCCATATTTATGTGCTCGGGATTTTCGGCAGCAGCCATAATTATCGAGTCCTTCTCATCTCTCGGATAAGTGTTTCTGAAGCCAAGATATGTATATTGCTTCATAACCTTTCGGTCTGAAATATTTACACTATCAATATAACTCCCCAACGAATCGATAGAGGATTTTAATTCAGTAATATTTTTTGAAACATAACTGCTAGAGGTATTCTCCTGCAGCACACTCTCTTCCATACGATTAAAGTTATCATCATATGGAATAGTCATTGTTTTCATTTTAAAGTTCTCCCTGGCGTAAGGCACAAATTCAGAAGACGATTTAGTATTAGTGCCCTCGGTGAAGTTGTGAAACTGTTGTCCATCATAAACAGTAAACAGTAATGACAACTTATCTTCCGACATACTCATCTTGGCAGAATCACTAACTATCACAACCATATTCTGAAAACCACTACTCAAGTCATATATAGTGACATCATAGAGCATACCTGTTTTTCTGTTCTTCTTTCCCACATACAGGTTGTATCCATCAATCTCTTTATAAAACACCCCCTCGGGGATATCCAGCTCAGGAGATTTTTGCCGTATAGATATTAAAAGCGAATAGAACTTTGGCTGAATCTTGGTCATTGCGTCATTCTGAAAAAAGAATGCACCAACACTTATAGCCACAATAAGAACTATAAGCGGCACCATAGACTTCAAAAGCGAGATACCGGCCGACTTAATAGCCAGCAGCTCAAGGCTCTCGCCCAAGTTACCAAACATCATAAGTGAAGCAAGCAAAATAGATAATGGCAGTGCCATAGGAATAAGCTGCAAAGCAGCATACCAAAACATCTCACCTATCACATCAATGCCAAGCCCCTTACCTACCATATCCTCAACATATTTCCACAGAAATTGCATCACTACCAGAAAGAGACTGATAATGAAAGTCATCAAAAAGAGTGGAATAAATGTCTTTAGTAGATAGCTATATAGTTTTCTAATATGGAAATTCTCTCTCATCTATTAAAAAGAATAATACTTTTTTAATTCGATACAAAGATAATAAATAACAATCGGGAAATATATTATTAGGTTTAAGAAAACAAAAAATATCACTAAGCACTAGCTATAATGATTTTACACAATTTTCCTATGCAATAATCCAACTAAGAAACGCCCAGTTGTCTCATCATTTTTTCTATTTGCACCTCCCAAAGTGATATTGCATCGCCCTTCTCATCCTGCTCGGCAAAATCAGTTATCTGCAAAGCCAACTCTCTTGACAGTTCAAGCTTATGAATTCTAAATTCAAAGTAGTATTTTTCATCGTCCTCATCGGTCCATCTGTATCGTATGTTAGATTTTGGTTTCTTATGCACCACTTCGGCTTGGTTAGTTGATTTTCCCCAATAAAATGTATAAAGGTTTTCTTCATCGTCCACTTCCACTTCATCGGCAAACCATTGTGATAATCCATCCACTCGGCTTATCATTCTCCACAGGCTGGCTTGTGAGGCACTTCCCATCACAAACTCAATATGAAATTTTTCTTTTGGCATATTCCAAAGATTTATAATTATTGCCCAATATACAATATTTCTGCCAAACAAAACACATTTTGTCTCATTAATAGACAATTCGCAACATAAAAACACATTTCTGCTAAATTATATCTCCAGAACAGACATCATTCTTGCAAACAAAAAAAGAGAGAACAACTGCTCTCTCTTTTTCTTAATATATATTTTGTTGAAATATTACTTGATAGGAATATACTCCACAAATGCTTCAATAGCCTCGTAAGATGCCAAGCCCAACTTGTTGTACAAGTCTGCTGTAGCCCTGTTACGCTCTTCCGAACGTTGCCAGAACAAACGCTCATCATCACCCAAGAACGGAGCACTGTCCATCTGAGATTGGTGACGAAGAATTGAGCTTCTTTTTGAGCGTAGCTCTTCAGGTGAAATTGGAACAGCCATTTCAATATTCTCAATCTCCCACTCAGCCCAAGCACCACGATACATCCAAACGCGACAATCTTGATACCACTCATCATCCTTCATAACATCAATTGAAGCCAAAATTGCGTCCAAGCATACTTTGTGAGTACCATGTGGATCGGCAAGGTCGCCCGCAACATAAATTTGGTGTGGCTTGATGCTCTCGATATATTCTTTTACAATATTCACGTCAACCTCAGAGATAGGATCTTTCTTCACCTTACCTGTTTCATAGAAAGGCAAGTCAAGGAAACGAACATTCTCAGCAGGAAGACCCACATATCTGTCGGCAGACAAAGCCTCTTCACGACGAATACGACCTTTCAGGAAGCGAACATCCGCTGTATCAACATCCTCTTTAGTTTTCTCATTGTGCAAGAAGTTTAATATCTCATCTACTTTGCCCATCATATCTTTATTGTCAGAGTCAAGTTCGCCAAGCACATGTTTGAATACAGAAACATATCTTATAACCTCCTCATCTCCCACAGCGATATTACCTGACGTTTGATAAGCCACATGAACCTCATGACCTTGGTTTACCAATCTTTGGAAAGTACCACCCATTGAAATAACATCATCATCAGGGTGAGGGCTAAATATAATAACACGTTTTGGATACGGATTAGCTCTCTCCGGACGATTTGTATCATCAGCGTTAGGTTTGCCACCCGGCCAGCCGGTGATAGTGTGTTGCAACTCATTGAATACTTTAATATTCACATTATATGCAGAACCATACAATGCAACCAACTCGCTCAATCCATTTTTATTATAATCTTCATTTGTAAGCTTTAAAATTGGTTTTTCAACCACACCACAAAGCCAAACAATAGCACGACGAATAAGCTTGTTGGTCCACTCGCAGTTAGTAACCAACCATGGCTTGCTAATACGAGTCAAATCGTGAGCAGCCTCAAGGTCGATATAAATATCCACATCCGAATGCGTTTGCAAAACAGAAGCAGGCATAGATTCAGTTACAGAACCTTCAACAAGTTTACGAACTGCATCAGCTTTTTGCTCACCCCAGGCAATCAATGATATTTTCTTAGCACCCATAATGCCGGCAAGACCCAATGTAATTGCACTTACAGGTACTTTGTCAAGCGACTCAAAACCAGAAGCTATATCGCGACGAGAATCTCCATCCAACACAACTAGTCTGGTGTGAGAATGCAGGTTGCTACCAGGCATATTAAAACCTATATTACCTTTGCTTCCTAGTCCCATCAACAAGTAGTCCAATCCGCCATTCTTTTGAATATTCTCATCAAACTCCTCGCACTTGCTTACAATCAAATCCTTCTCAATTGACGGATCAATAGAATAGATATTCTCAGGATTTATATCCACATGATTCAAGAAAGCCTCTTTGATAGCGTTAAGGCTAGTTAGAGATGGTTCTACAATTGGATAGAACTCATAAATATTAAAAACAACCAAGTTTTTGAAGCTTACTCCCTCTTCTTTGTGAAGACGAACAAGTTCTTTAAAAATATCAAGCGGCGAGTTACCACCAGACAATCCCAAAACAAGGTTTTTACCTTGAGATGCCTTTTCTTTAAGATGCTCTACTATATCAGCTGCTACTCTCACAGAGGCAGTATCTGACATTTCACTAATGTCAATTGGCATCTTTTCGAAACGGCTTAGAGTATATTCTTCAAAGTCGTTTTCAGGCTTGTAATACCTTTGAGGTATTGTTTCAAGCGTAATATAAGAGCTTAAATCTAAACGCATATAATTTTTAATTAAGTTATTACTTTTCTAACTGCAAATATACTAAATATTTATGCTACAGCCTGATTTTCTCTATCCATTTTGCGCACCACCATAGAATAAGCAAATAATGCAACTGCCGACACGGCACCTATACCCACAAACACATACCATATATAGTGTGCATTTTGAGTTGCCGCGGCATAGGCCACTTTATCAAGTGTGCCCGAAGCATCTGTAAACAAGCGCGGATCGGGACAATATTTTTCCAAAAGAAAACCTGAAACCCCAAAAGCAAATAAATATGAGAAGAAAGAGTGTAAATGGCTAAATCCTAAATACAAACCCTCCTCACCCTTTGGTGCCTGAAGCGAAAAATACTCAAGATATCTAGGCGAGATAAAGCACTCGGCCAATGCCTGCATAGCAATTCCCACAACCATCATAAATGCAACAGGATGAAGACCCAAAATAGCATCAGCCCCCACCTGATTGCCCAGTGACATCACCAAGGCTGACAAAGGAATTATAAACATACCAACCATCATCGAAGAAATAGCACTTCTCTTCTTCATAAACGAGGTCACAAAGTTAACACTCACAAACACCACAAGAGGGTTCACGTTGGCATACCATCCCGGAGTAGCCCCATCACCAATCAGTCTAAGCACATACTTAGGCATTGTAGAATACATCTGGCTTTGAATCATCCAGAAACCACTCACGATAATCATCAAAATCATCAAGCGACCATTCATTGCAACTTTCGCCAATGATTTAAGCAACTCATTCATTTTTTTGCCCTGACCCTCGGTGTGTGATGATTTATAAAACAAAAACACCAATATAAGAGCCAGCAAAGTCATAGAAGCCGCAAAGTAGTTAAGGTAAACCAATCCCTGATCACCCATACTCTTACGAAGAGGGTCAACCACAGTTTTACCCAAGAATGCACCAATATTTACCATCATATAAAATATGGCATACCCTTTGGCACGTGTTTCAGTTGTTGTTTCACGAGCAATAGTTCCAGAAATAACAGCCTTAATAAAAGCGCCACCAATAGCGGCAATAATAAGAATAGGAATAATAGACCACTGCTGAGTACTTCCAACCAACCCTGTGAAAGTAGTAGTCATGCCATAGCTAACAAGCCCTGCGCTTTGCAACATAGTGGGCAAAACTGCCAAACCTGCATAGCCAATTGTAAGCAATAAAAAAGCCAACAAAATAGAGTTTCTAAAACCCATTTTATCGGCCAAAGCACCTGCAAATGTAGGTAGTAAGTATAGTGATGCTGAATAAAATCCGGAAATAATACCAGCCTGAATATCAGTAAATCCCCAAACATTGGAGAGGTAAAGAGTTATAACAATAAAAACAGCATAAAATGCCAGTCGTTCTAGTAACTCTACGGAGTTTGCGACCCAGAAAGCCTTGGAAAATTTGTTCATCTTTTAATTAATAGTTTAGTTTGCTTTAAATTTATTTTAAATATTAAAAATCAAATAAGTGGCAAAGATAAAATTTTTTACTTGAATCTATTCAAAATCTATAACTGTAATTCCTGCACCACCAAATTGAACATGCTCATCCATAAATTTGGCAACACCCGGCGTCACTCTCAAATAATCGCGAATTATCTCACGCAAAGCCCCTGTGCCCGTACCATGCAAAATTCTAACCTTCGAGATACCCAACTGAATGGCATCATCCACATAATACATCACAGCCTGCAATGCCTCATCACCACGCATACCCCTCACATCAATCTCCTGTTTAAAGTCAAGCTTGCGACCATGCATATAATCGCGCGTGTTAGACTCCCTTGCCTCCTGCTTAATCTTATTATTACTCACCCACTCCAGCTTAGCCACATCCACCGTAGATTTAATCATACCAAAAGCCACTGTAGCCTTTTTGCCATTCAGATCCATTATCTCACCCACAGCAGTTTGTCCTTTTAGCCTAACGGTAGCACCAATGCTCAGCTCCACCTTTTCAGTCTGCTTCTTAGGCACAACCTCTTTCTTAGGTCTCTTCTTTTTTCTTAATGGTGCGGCATCCTTTGCCACCACACTATCTTTATATTCATCAAGCGACTTCCTTAATTCGCGAGTCTTCTCCTTATCAGCCTCAGCCTCCTTAATCTGTCTAATTGTATTCTCTATCTTAGCATTGCTCTCCTTAAGCAATCTCTCTGCTTCCTGCTTGGCCTGCGCTATAATCTCTTTTTTCTGACGATTTATCTCCTCAATATCCTCTTCATACTTAGAAGTAATACGCTCCAGATGCTTTCGCTCACGCCTTATCTCCTCACGTTTACGCTCCCAATATCTCCTGTCGCGAGTTATATCCTGCAAATACTTATCCATATTAATATAGTCGCTGCCCACCACTTCCGAAGCTTGCGCAATCACATCCTCGGGCAAACCAATCTTGCGAGCTATCTCCACAGCAAACGAGCTTCCGGGATTGCCAACAGACAGTTGATACAACGGCTCCATATGATGCCTGTCATAAAGCATGGCACCATTCACAACACCTATATTCTCGTTTGCAAAATGTTTTAGATTCTGATAGTGAGTAGTGATAACGCCAAACGACTGCTTACCATTAAACCTGTCAAGCAACGCCTCGGCTATAGCCGCACCAATTTGAGGTTCTGTACCACTACCAAACTCATCAATAAGCAAAAGCGACTTGCTGTTGCAGTTCTTCACAAAAAACTTCATATTAATAAGATGTGAACTATACGTTGACAAGTCATTCTCTATAGACTGCTCATCGCCAATATCGATAAACACATCATCAAAAACACCCATCACAGAAGTTTCTCGAATGGGCACCATCAATCCACATTGCAACATATACTGAAGCAAGCCTACTGTTTTCAGGCAAACTGATTTACCCCCGGCATTAGGACCCGAGATCACCAATATTCTATTATCACCATCGAGAGTTATATCCAGAGGAACAACCTTTCTGTTATGCTTCTTGAGTGTCAAAAACAAAAGCGGATGAACAGCCTGCGCCCAATCAATCACACATCTGTTTTCCAATTCAGGCTTTATACCATTTACCTGAAGAGCAAACTTGGCCTTGGCTCTGATAAAATCTATCTCAGCCAAAAAATCATAAGCAAACAACAGCTCATCCAAATGAGGACGAATAGAATCCGTAAACTCAGTTAGTATTTTAATAATCTCACGACGTTCATCATTCTCCAGCTCACGAATTCTGTTATTAGCCTCCACCACTTCCGATGGTTCTATATAAACCGTTTTGCCGGAAGCCGACTCATCATGCACAATTCCTTTCAGCCTTCTCTTGAAGGAGGGATTAACGGGCAACACCAATCGGCCGTCACGCATGCTGGGCGCCGCATCTTTTTCTACCACCCCTTCGGCCTGAGCTCTACGCAAAATAGAATTTAGAGTTCTGGATATACCATTCATCTCCGATGTTATCTCCCTTCTGATAGTGCTCAACTGTGGCGACGCACTATTACGTATCTGCCCGTGCTCATCAATTATTTGATCTATTTTTCTGGAAACCTCTTTCGAGACAAAAATATCTTTCGACAACTCATACAGAAAAGGGTACCTCTCACTTCTCTCCTCATTATCCACAAAAAATCTCACTATCGAGGAAATCGTCTTCAGCGATTTTCCTAATTCCGACAATGCAGTTTGCTCAATCCACGAGCCCACAATGCGCACCCGCTTCAACACAGAGCGCACATCATAAAAACTATCAGACGGAAAAGCATCCTCCTCTTGCAGGATATGCACAAACTCATCGGTTTCGGAAATATACTTCACAATCAAGGAATAGTCGGACGTGAAAGTCATCTCCCCCACCTTCTCCTTTCCTAAAGTGCTAAGACAGTTACTGTTCAACAAACTTCTTACCTTGTTGAATTCTATTTTTTGTTCAAAATTATCGGGATATATCACAATCTTATCTGTTTAAATACAAAAGTAATTCATTTGAACGGAAATACGAAAAAACAAACAATTTTCAATTAATTCAATCATTTTCCTCACCAAAACAACATCTTATTCAATTATCCATTGCACATTCAATATTTATCCATATCTTTGCGCATTCAAATGTGAACAAAGATTAATAAAAAGACTGTATTATTGTGAAAATATGTTTTATCACTAATAATAAGCTATTTACAAAAATGGGTTTTATATCATTCACAAAAAACAACTACTAAATAATCGATTATTTAGAATAATACAAGTTATATTATTGCAAATAATTGATTATTTAGATGAATACAAATTGAATTTAGTTGAATAATAACTTCTATTAATGTAATCCAAACTGTATTATTATAGATAATTAATTATTTATATAAAAACCAATTGGATTTATACAAATAATCAATTAATATTGGATATAATATTTGTACTAACTATCAGGACATATTAAATGATGATAAGCAAATTGTATTAGTACTTAGATTTGATTAAATGATGATATTCTAAATGAACTAAAGAACCGAATATATTAAATGATGATAAGCTATTTATACTCACCATAATAATATATTAAATGATAATATCACAACCGTCCATGGTTCTTCGTAGCTTAACAAATGAGATAATAAATGCGCACATGGATCAATCTTGACAAACTATTGAGATAATAAATGCACACATGGTATAACCTAGACCTATTTTTGAGATAATACGTTCCAGCAACAATTTCCTTCCGACAGATTTATGGATAAAAAACCACAGCACTATTGTGTGTAGCTCACATAACATTCAAAAACAACTGCAAAACACACTTGCAAGAGTGCAAATCATCCAGAAATACCCGCATTATATTCTCTTAGGCCGGTAGGACTATCAAAAAAATCAGAGCATCAGGTTGTGTAAATTAAACTGTGTCAGGTTTTATTTTTATAGTTAATTGGGCAC
>CAZSKF010000054.1:0-1942 GCA_964607405.1 uncultured Proteiniphilum sp.
TTGGTTTTTGCTTTTCCTAAAAAGATGCTAAACCATTAGTGGTTTTTATGAATTGGCCGGCTCGTTTATATCGAGACATCTACCGTTTGAAACCTCTAATTGTTTTAAATACATCACAAGTTGCTAATGGTTCGGAGTTTAGTTTTTTTATGTGCCAATGTTTGATATAAAATATTATTATCTATACTTTTGCTGATTGGAATTACTAATTATTAAAACCAAAATAAAATTATGAAGAAGCTATATTCATTACTGACTATATTGACAATCGTTTTTGCACTCTCATCATGTGGGGATAGCAAGCCTGATGATTTGCCTGTATCTATAGATGCAACTGCCACAAAAAGCTTGAAACTAGTTGCTTCGGCAGGTTCCGAAACTACATTGGAAATGAATTTCAATAAAAGTGATTTTGCTGCGCTTGAAAAATATTCAAAATGGGTGGAGAGAGGTGAGATTCAAACTACTACTTTCATGCAGTTTAGCAATGTGCCCGAGGGTGTGGAGCTTACCGATGTGAAATTGGCTTTGGCTAGCAACTCTAAAACATCTTTGAATATTGGTAATGTGTCTGGAGATTTGACATTGAAAGAGCTTACTCAGCTAAACTTCTTGCAACATATAATAAATGAAGTTGCAAGCAAGAACTCGTCAACAGTTAGGCTAACATTCAAAACTGCAAATACTATAACTACTCCTATAGACTTTAAAATTAAACTTGATGCTAAATTTATACTTTAGTATTCTCAAATAAAGATACACACACAAACCCCTCTGTGCAGTTAATACTTGCAGAGGGGTTTTTTGTATCTAATAATGCTTCGTGAAACAAATTCAAAATGTATCTTTGCACCCTAAAAAAATAACTTGATATGGTATTAGTTGACGGATTGGCCGTGGAGTTTGGCGGAGCGCCATTATTTTCGGATATCTCATTTGCTATAAACCCAAAGGATCGCATTGCGCTGATGGGTAAGAATGGTGCAGGAAAATCTACATTGTTAAAGATTTTGGCAGGCGTGAAAGAGCCTACAAGAGGAAGAGTGTCGATGCCCAAAGATTTTAAGATTGCATATCTTCCGCAGCATTTGATGACTGAAGATAGCCGAACAGTATTTGAGGAGACATCGCAGGCCTTTTCGCATATACACCAACTGGAGGAGGAGATAGAGCATATAAATAATGAGCTCACTGTGAGAACCGACTACGAATCGGACGAGTATATGGAGCTTATAGAGCGTGTGTCTGTGCTTAGCGAAAAGTTTTATGGCATAGAGGAGACCAATTATGATGCTGCCGTAGAGAAGACTCTCATGGGATTGGGATTTGTGCGCAGTGATTTTGGCAGACTAACGTCGGAGTTTAGCGGTGGTTGGCGTATGCGTATCGAGCTGGCAAAAATTTTGTTGCAAGATCCTGACGTAATCCTATTGGACGAGCCCACCAATCACCTTGATATTGATTCGGTAGAGTGGTTTGAGGATTTCTTGATTAATAGTGCCAAGGCTGTGGTGGTTATTTCTCACGACCGTGCCTTTGTTGATAATATCACCAACCGTACCATTGAGGTGACCATGGGGCGCATATATGACTATAAGGCTAGTTATTCTCATTACTTGCAATTGAGGGAGGAGCGTCGCGAGCAGCAACAAAAGCAATATGACGATCAGCAAAAAATGATTGCCGAAACTAAGGAATTTATAGAACGCTTCAAGGGCACTTATTCTAAAACGCTTCAGGTGCAGTCGCGTGTCAAGATGCTTGAAAAACTTGAGCTTGTGGAGGTGGATGAGGTGGATACTTCGGCATTGAAGCTAAGATTTCCTCCGGCGCCACGTTCGGGAAGTTATCCTGTGGCTACTGATAGCGTTAGCAAATCGTATGGCGACAAATTGATTTTCGATAATGTAAACTTCACAATAGAGCGAGGCGAGAAGGTGGC
>CAZSKF010000054.1:2042-14751 GCA_964607405.1 uncultured Proteiniphilum sp.
TGGATATGAAAACAAAGGATATACTAAAGCAGGCGCTGGTAGAATTTGACGGAACTGTTATTGTGGTATCTCACGATAGGGATTTCTTAGATGGTTTGGTGCATAAGGTTTACGAGTTTGGCAACCAAAAGGTAACCGAACACCTTGAGGGTATTTATGAATTCTTGGCTAAGAAAAAGATGGACAACTTGAGAGAGATAGAAAGAAAGTAAAATACAAGATGTGATATACAAAAAGCCACACAGTTGCAATTAAATGCAGTGTGTGGCTTTTTTTTGTAGTAATGAAATATAAGAGATATTACTTTCCGATACAGAATTTTGAGAATATATTCCCTAGTATTTCGTCAGTAGATATCTGTCCTGTAATCTCGCCCAGATAAAACATGCATTCGCGAATATCTTGAGCCAAGAAATCGCCTGTAATGCCCGCATCCAGACCATCTTTTACTCTTATGATTGCTTCTTTAGCATTATTTAGAGCTTCGTAGTGGCGCAAGTTTGTAACAACTACATCGCTCTCACTAATTTGGGGTATGTGTGCAGCTTTAATTAGGAGTTCGTGTAGCTTGTCGGTGTTTTCTTTTTGCTTTGCCGATATGAAAACTCTTTCGGCACTTACATTTGGAAACAGATTGCCTTTTACTTGCTTCTCTTCGTTGGCTACCAAGTCCGATTTATTAAATACAATGATAGTCTCCTTATCTTCCAGTTTTGGGAGTATAGTTTCTGCCAAAGTGTTTAGATCATCTATGGATGTGGTCAGATCAATAACCCACAATACCACACTTGCCTGTTCTATTTTTTGGAAGGTGCGCTCTATTCCCATAGCCTCTATGGTGTCGGAGGTTTTGCGTATGCCTGCAGTGTCTATAAATCTAAACTCAATTCCATCAATATTCACAGTGTCTTCTACCACATCGCGCGTGGTGCCATGTATGTCTGATACTATTGCCTTGTCTTCGTTGAGAAGTAGATTGAGTAAAGTTGATTTCCCTGCATTGGTTTCTCCAACTATCGCTATTGGTATTCCGTTTTTTATAGCATTGCCCAGTTGGAATGAGTTGGCAAGTGATGATATTTTTGTTTCAATTTCTTCTGTTAAAGAGTAGAGGTGTTCTCTGTTGGCAAACTCCACATCTTCCTCCGAGAAGTCTAGCTCTAGCTCTATTAATGATGCAAACTGTAATAATTTGTCGCGCAGTTCTTTTAGTTTCTCTGCAAATCCGCCTCGCATCTGATTCATAGCCACGCGGTGTGATGCTTTGGATGTGGATGCAATAAGATCTGCCACGGCTTCGGCCTGGCTAAGGTCAAACTTGCCGTTGCGAAATGCTCGTCGTGTAAATTCGCCTGCAAGCGCCAGTCGTGCTCCTTTTGTAAGGAGCAGCTCCACTATCTTTTGTTGTATATAAACAGACCCGTGACATGATATTTCAACGCTCTCTTCTCCTGTGAAGGAGTGTGGTGCATGAAACACAGAGATTAAAACTTCGTCTATTAATTCGCTATTATTGGCAATGCGGCCAAAATGAATGGTGTTTGCACTTGCTTGTGATAGTTTCTTGCCCGATGGTGTTTTAAAAACTTTGTCAGTGAGTTGTATGCTGCCTGCACCCGAAAGTCGGATAAGGGCAATTGCACCCATGCCGGGTGCGGATGAAATGGCACAAATAATGTCGTTGTTATTGTCTTGCATTTATAATGTAAATATATTAGTATCTGAAACTGCTTCCTCCCAAAAACTCTCTCAATAATGAGGTAGGGGGAAGTTCTCTATCGGTTAGGTAATTAAAGTAGCCTAAGAATTTTAGCAAGCGATATGCTTCCGAGAATTCGGGTGCTGTACGCGGAACTCTTCTCAATATAGGCTCTGCGTGTCGCCTGATGGCTGCTAGCTCATATATCATTGCCGAACTAAACATTGCATCGGCATTCTCCTGAAATGGGAATATCCATTTTTCTTCTCCGCGGCGCACGCTTTCCCATCTTGATATGGTATCTTCTGCAGAGTATCCTCTGTATTTGTAGTCCCTGATCATTCTTCGTAGTAATCTGTTGTCGGATGCGGGTATCCAGTTGTGATTGTCGAGCGAAATGGAGGTAAGTGCCGAAACGTAAACCATAAATTTTCTGTTGCGGGCTATGTTCTCGGTTAGCTGGGGGTTTAGAGCGTGTATTCCTTCAACAATTAATACACTTCTGTCATCCATTTTTAATTTCTGACCTTTATATTCTCGTTTGCCTGTCACAAAATTATAAGAAGGCAGGCTTATTTCCTCTCCATTTAATAGTTTGTTTAAGTGGTCTTTAAACAAGTCTAGGTCAATGGCATATAGTGATTCATAATCCTTCTCTCCATTATCATCGATAGGGCTGTCGTCTCTATCCACAAAGTAATCGTCAAGAGAAATGCCGACAGGCTTTAGTCTGTTGACAAACAGCTGAACCTCCAGTCTCTTTCTAAAAGTTGTTTTGCCCGAAGAGGACGGGCCTGATATTAATACCAATCTCACACCATTGCTATATCGGTGGGTTATTTCTTTGGCTATATCGCTAATTTCGTTTGACTGATAGGCCTCGGATACTTGTATAATCTCAGATATTCTATTAGCACGAATGGCTCTGTTGAGGTCTCCGGCATTTCTTAGATTGCTTATTTTCAAAAATTCTAAGTGCTCACGATAAACTTGTAGCAACATGGGTTGCATTATTACCGGCTCAAGTTCAACGGGGTTGTTTCTCTTGGGGATTATAAGTAAGAATCCACCATTATATTCTACTATGTCAAATAAGCTGATGTAACCCGTGGAGGGTAGGAGGCAGCCATAGTAGTAATCTATATAATTATCCAGCTTTGAGTATCGGGCATAGAATAATTCTCCTGAGGTTTCTATAAGCATAGCTTTGTCCTCCATATTATTCTCGTGGAATAACTTTACCACCTCATCCTTTTGCTCTTCAATTTGTATGAAAGGAATGTCGTCTTTGATTAGATCATGCATTCGCTCTTTTATTTTGTTGATGTCATCTTCATCAACCGTGTGTCCGTTGTCGATAGTGAAGTAATATCCTTTTGATACCGCATGCTCAAAATACACTTGTGCTTTGGGTAGTATATCATCTACAGCCTTGGCAAGCAAAAAGCATAACGAACGCACATAGGTGCGCATAGCCGAAGGATCGCTTATATCTATGAATTCTACTCGTCGGGGTCTATATACCTTAAATGAAAGAGATTCTGTTTTATTGTTGACTTTTGCGTTAGCTATGAGGTATGGCTTTTTAACTCCAAATATATCGATTAGTTCCTCCAAAGTTGAACCGATTTTCACATCCTTATGTTCGTCAGTATTAAGGCAGTGTATCTTTACTGTGTCTGTCATATTCATTAATTGTTTTGTAATTACTATTTTATTAAATACATTTGAATTATATTTGTACGCTAAAATACACAATATATTTGACAATGGATTATAGTATCATTGATTTTTTGAGAATGGTTGGCTCTTTGGCTCTTTTCCTTTATGGAATGAAAATTATGAGCGAGGGCTTGCAAAAGATGGCAGGCGACAAGCTTAGGAGTATTTTGTCAACAATGACAAAAAATCGTTTGATGGGATTATTGACGGGTGTTATGATTACCGCATTGATCCAATCATCATCGGCAACGACCGTTATGGTTGTTAGTTTTGTAAACGCAGGATTGCTCTCCCTTTTGCAGTCAATAGGCGTAATAATGGGAGCCAATATCGGTACTACGATAACGGCTTGGGTAATCTCTCTTTTTGGTTTTGGTAAGTTTTCAATTAGTGCTCTGTCTATTCCTTTGATGGGATTGGCACTGCCTCTGATATTTTCATCAAAATCAAAGAGTAAGTCGGCTGGAGAGTTTGTTTTTGGTTTTGCATTCCTGTTTATGGGACTCGACTTCCTACAAGCATCTATGCCCGATTTGCAAAACAATCCTGAAGTTCTTTCTTTTGTGCAAAATTTTGCCGGAAATGGGTTTTGGTCGCTATTGTTTTTCTTGTTTGTAGGAACGGTTCTTACTATAATTGTTCAATCATCTAGTGCTACGATGGCACTTACTTTGATTATGGCAACAAAAGGATGGATTGATTTTCCGTCGGCAGCTGCCATGATTATGGGAGAAAATATTGGAACTACAATTACTGCAAATCTTGCCGCCATTCCTGCTAATATATCAGCTAAGAGAGCGGCATTTTCGCATCTGCTATTCAACGTGTTTGGTGTTTTGTGGATGCTGATAGTGTTTAAGTATTTTGTTAATATGGTGGATAGTATTGTTGCCAACTTTTCATCGGTGCATCCATCGGGGCTTACTGATTTTATCAACTCTCTTTCAAAAGAAGAGTATCATGCCATTACTACAATGTCGAAGTCTGAATTGTCGGCCGATTTGGTAGCTAAGCAAAATATATATTTGAATTATAGAGCTGCCACATCTTATGGTTTGTCTCTATTCCACACCTTGTTTAATATTGCCAATGTGTCAATTATGATTTGGTTTGTGAGATATTTTGAAAAGCTTTGTCTGATGTTTATCAAACCCAAGAAGAGCGAAGAGGATGAGGAGTTTATCTTGAGATATATAGATGCGGGTCTTTCTTCTACTGCCGAGCTATCTATTTTGCAAGCCGAGAAAGAGATGGAGGTGTATGCACAGCGTGCCAGAAAGATGTTTGGATTTGCACGTAAGATGACTAATATGGACCACAATGATAAGAAATTCATGAAACTTTATAATAGGGTTGAGAAATATGAAGATATTTGTGACCGTATGGAATTGGAGATTGGTTCTTATCTGGCTAAGGTAGCAGAGGGTAGATTAAGTAATAAGAGTAAGGAGCATGTGAGGGATATCTTGCGCGCTGTAACTGAAATAGAAAGTATTGCAGATGCTAGCTGTAATATAGCTCGCCACCTGAAAAGAAAGATGGATGCTAATGTTGTCTTCGAAGAAGAGTTGTTGGTTAACATAAACTCTATGTATGATTTGGTAGAGAAGTCATATGACAATATGCAAAGGATTATAAAGAGTCCTAAAGTTGTTGACAGAGACTTGATAGATAGCCAGAATATTGAGAAGACAATAAATAATAAGCGTGACTCGCTTAAGAAGCAAAACGTAGAGAGCTTGAACCTGAATGTGTATTCATACCAAAATGGTGTGTTTTATATGGACATCATCTCTGAATGCGAACGCACGGGCGACTATATTATAAATGTTGTGGAGGCGATCGCTAGTATCAAGCTTGAAAAGAAAATGTAGAATGATATAGAGTTTATCAACTATATAATAATATACTAGAAACTCATGGTTATGGAATTAATCCTAACCATGAGTTTTTTTATATGTGTATTCTTTGTGTTTGAAACTTCTATTTGACAGTTGGAGACTGTTTTGCTAGAGATATATTAGTTGTGCAATCGATTTGTTTTGTATTTTTGTATATAAAATATTAAAAACAGACTTATGAAAAATTTAAAGTACATTTCTTTTTTATTGATAATAGCTTCTTTTACATTAACAAGCTGTGGATATAACTCTATGGTGAATAAGCAGGAGGCTGTGAATTCGCAGTGGGCTAATGTGGAGAATGCTTATCAAAGACGTGCCGATTTGATTCCTAACTTGGTGTCAACCGTAAAAGGGTATGCTGCACATGAGCAAGAGACATTGACACAGGTGGTTGAGGCACGATCTAAGGCTACTCAATCGGTAGTTGATCCAACTAATCTTACAGAAGAAAGTATTCAGGAATTTCAGCAACGTCAGGGCGAATTGGGTTCTGCAATTGGCAGATTGCTAATGATTCAGGAAAGTTATCCCGATCTGAAGGCTAATGAAAACTTCTTGGCTTTGCAGGATGAACTGTCAGGAACAGAAAATAGAATATCTGTAGAAAGAAATAAATTCAATCAATTAGCACAAGATTTCAATTCCTACATTAGGCAATTTCCCAGAGTGATTTATGCAGGTTGGTTTGGTTTTAAATCAAAAGCATACTTTCAGTCTGCTCCGGGTTCTGATACTGCTCCTAAAGTAGAGTTTTAATTGATGAATAATAGACTGTTATCACTGTTCGTACTGTTGTGTGTATCTTTTGTGCTTATGGCACAAGATATACCCAACCCCATGCGCCCATATAGGCTTGTGAATGATTTTGCCAATGTGTTTTCAAATTCAGAAAAACAAGCCTTGGAGAATAAGCTACTGATGTATAATGATACCACGTCAACACAGATATATGTGGTTACGGTTTCAGATTTGGGAGGCTATCCTGTATCTGATTATGCATTTAAGTTGGGTGAGAAATGGGGGATTGGTCAGTCTGGAAAAGACAACGGACTTGTGATATTGTTAAAACCAAAAATAGGAAACAGTAGAGGTCAGGCTTTTGTGGCCACCGGTTATGGTTTAGAGTCTTACATTACTGATGCTTTTGCGGGTAGAATAGTTAGAAACTACATGATTCCATATTTTCAGGATGATGATTACTTTGGAGGAGTAAATGCCGCAGTGGATGTGGTAATTGCAAAACTTTCAGGTGAGTTTGATGTGGATGCTGTTCAACATAGAGGGATTCCTGGATGGGTTATAGTTTTAATAATGCTGATAATATTTATTGTAGCCACATCTTCATCAGGTGGAAATAAAAATTCTAACAAAGGAGGATACAACAGACCCGGCGGTCCTCCAATCTTTTTTCCTCCTACGGGTCGCAGAGGTGGAGGATTTAGTGGTGGTGGCAGAAGTTTTGGTGGAGGCGGAGGCGGCCGCTTTGGAGGCGGTGGTGCAGGTGGTAGCTGGTAATAGAATATTTAGAATATAATGATAACAATAGTTGGACCAACAGCAAGTGGCAAGACAGTATTTGCAGCTCATTTGGCAAAGAGACTGGATGCAGAGATAATAAGTGGCGATTCGAGACAGTTGTATAGAGGTATGGATATTGGCACTGGTAAAGATCTAATAGATTATACCGTAGATGGTGTTAAGGTGCCATATCATTTGATTGACATTAGAGATGCCGGCGAAAAATATACATTGTTTGACTATCAAAATGATTTTCATAAAGCATATAGCGACATATTGGAGCGAAATAAGTTGCCAATCTTGTGCGGTGGAACGGGTCTTTATATTGAGTCCGTTTTAAAAGGATATAATCTGCCGGATGTGCCGAAGAACGAATCTTTGCGAGAGGAGTTATGCAAAAAGCCGCTGGAGGAACTTTCAGATATTCTGTCGTCGTATAAGCAGCTTCATAATACTACTGATACAAATAATAGAAGGCGGGCAATACGTGCGATTGAGATTGCTGATTTTCAACATCGAAATCCTGTGTCAAAATTGCAGTATCCACCTATTAGCAGTTTGATTATTGGTGTTGATATTAATAGAGAGGCAAGAAGGGCGCGAATATCTTCACGTCTAAAAGCAAGAGTATATGAGGGTATGATAGATGAAGTAAAAGGGCTTATAGATAGTGGTGTTAGCTCTGATGATTTAATATATTATGGATTAGAGTATAAGTATGTTACTCAATATGTGATTGGCGAGTTGGAATATGATGAGATGATAAGCCAGTTGGAAATAGCCATTCATCAATTTGCAAAAAGGCAAATGACCTGGTTTAGGGGTATGGAAAGAAGGGGTTTTGAAATAAATTGGATAGACTATGATCTTCCAATGGAGGAAAAAGTAGATAAGGCTGTTAGGCTTTTTGCTGAATTCTAATTTTATACCGTTTGAAAAACGAAACTGTCGTATAATAATTGTATTTTTGTGGTTTGTTAAATGTGAGATTAGGTTATCCTCATGTTGCCCATACAAATTACAATGATTAAAAGTTTATATTTTATGAATAAAGAAATATTTCCCCTGAATAAATTTCAGGAACTAGATACTCCCTTTTACTATTATGATATTGATTTGCTTAACAGAACGCTTGATGTGGTTAGCAAAGAGGCTTTTGATAGGGGCTTTTGTGTACACTATGCCTTGAAGGCTAATGCAAACCCAAGAATATTGAAGGAGATTTCAGCAAGAGGCTTTGGAGCAGACTGTGTGAGCGGAAATGAGATACTAAGAGCATTAGAGAACGGTTTTGAAGCTTCAAAAATTGTTTTTGCCGGAGTTGGCAAAACAGATAAGGAGATTCAAATAGGTTTAGACAAAAATATATTCTGTTTTAATGTTGAGTCTCTTCCTGAGATTGAGGCTATTAATGAGTTGGCAGAGAAAAGCAATAAAACTGCACAGATAGCAATTAGAATTAACCCTAATGTAGATGCTAAGACTCACAAATATATCACTACGGGTTTGGAGGAAAATAAATTTGGTCTTAATGAATCTGATTTGCCGGAAGCAATAAGATTGATTGAAGATAGCAAGAACCTTAAGTTGATAGGAATGCATTTTCATATTGGATCTCAAATAACTGATTTGGATGCATTCAAAGACTTGTGTCACAAGGTTGAGGAAATTAAGGGTTGGTTTGACTCTAAAGATATTCATTTTGATGTTATTAATGTAGGTGGAGGACTAGGCATAGATTATGAGAATCCCGATCAGAATAGTATTGCATATTTTGAAGACTATTTCAAGCTGTTTGATGAGCACCTAAACTTGCAGAATGGTAATACTTTGCACTTTGAGCTTGGCAGATCTATTGTTGGTCAATGTGGAAGCCTTATAACAAGAACTACATTTGTGAAGGAAGGAACAAGCAAAAAGTTTATAATACTGGATGCAGGAATGACAGAGCTTATTCGTCCGGCATTGTATAATGCATATCACAAAATAGAGAACTTAACTTCAAGTGATGATATGGTTGAAGTCTATGATGTGGTAGGTCCTATATGCGAATCTAGTGACGTGTTTGGTGTGGACATTAAATTAAAGAAAACCAAGCGAAAGGATATTTTTGCAATACGCTCTGCGGGTGCTTATGGAGAGGTAATGGCTTCGATGTATAACTGTAGAGAACTCCCAAATTCTTACTACTCAGATTCTATTTAGTTTGAAATGAATTTTATAGAATTAATAAATATGAATTTAACGCCGGCTTTTTGGGTTCTTGCCGGTGCAATATTTTTTTTGTTTATAGTTCAGGCTGTTTATTACTTTTTGGTTTATAGAAAACCATATAGTTATGAACGAAAGCGTGACAAGAATAAAGATGAGAATGTAAAACTCCCGTCTGTTTCTGTTGTGATTGTGTCTAAAAATGAGTCTGAGAACCTAGCTAAAAATCTTCCTTCAATTTTGGAGCAAGACTATGATAACTTTGAGGTTATTGTAGTAAATATGGGTTCTACTGATGAAACAGATATTTTGTTGGAGCAACTTAGTTTGAAATATTCAAATCTATATCACACCTTTGTTCCCTCGGAGGCTGAGAATATAAACGAAAAGAAACTAGCTTTGACTATTGGGATTAAAGCTGCCAAAAATGATGTTCTGTTGTTTACAGAGGCATATAGCAAACCTGTAACCAATAATTGGATTGAAGAATTTGCATATGAGTTTGGCAAAGGAAATGAGATTGTGTTGGGTTATTGCGGTCTTGACTTTGAAAAGAAGTTTTTAATGAGTAGATTCGTACAATACGATAATATGATTGAACAGGTCAAATTCCTCTCTTTGGCAATTTGGAACAAAGCATATATGGGGTTAAACAGAAACTTGGGTTATCTAAAGTCTGTGTTTTTTGAAGAGAGGGGCTTTTCGTCTGTTCTTATCTATGATGATGGAGAGGATGATTTGTTTATAAATAGAATAGCAAAGAATAGGAGAGTAGGTGTAGTAACTTCTAAGGAAGGTATGACAACAACGAGTATTGTAAGCAACTCTAGAGTTTGGCGAAGTTTGAAGTCAAAGTATCTATATTCAAAAAAACTTTATAAGGGCTCTTCAAGATTTATATTTTGGTTAGAGGCGTTTTCAAAATATATATTCTATATTATAGTTATATTGAGTATTATTTATGGGGTGTTGTATAATAATTACCTGCTAACGGTATTTGCTTCTCTTTTTTTTATACTTCGATTCATTTTCTCATTTATTATTGTCAATAAGCTTGGTGCAATGTTTGGCAGTGGTAAGTTTCACGTAAACTTAATTCTGTTTGAATTACTCCAACCCTTGAAAAACTTTAAGATTAGGAGAAAAATAAAAAAGAGAAAAAGAAATAAATAGATTGCTTTCAATTCTATTATGAGGGTTTAGATACTGACAAAATGTCAGTATTATAATTAAGAATTTCATTATCACGGTTAAGGCGGGTTAATCAGGGGTTTAAATTGTTAAAAGTGCGCAAATTACACGTATCCGATAAACTTTTGTATATTATTTGCGTCTATATTTGCGTAAATAAAACGAATAACGTAAAACTATTGATTGTATGAACACAGTAAATGTAAAAAACATCATGATGATTGTTGTTGTAGCTATCATCAGTTCGCTTGTGACTCTTTTGGGTTACAATGTTGTTAGTAATAAAAATAATAAAGCTACTATAGTAAGTGCCGCTTCTTCATCTGAGAGAAGTGAATATTCAGACTCGTTCGATCAAAATAGTAAAAATGTTAGATTGGCAAGTCTTACCACATCTGAGGGTTATCCTGATTTTACGGAAGCTGCAGCTAGGTCTGTTGACGGTGTTGTTCACGTAAAAGTTAAGTCTATCAGTCAGCAACAGCAATATACCAGTCCACTAGATTTCTTTTTTGGATTTGGAGAACGTAATATGCAACCAAGAGAACAAATTGGTTTTGGTTCTGGTGTAATTATTTCAAAAGATGGATATATAATTACAAATAACCACGTAGTGGAGAATGGAACCGAAGTTTCTGTTACATTAAATGATAATAGAGAATATGTAGCAAAAATAGTAGGCTCAGACCCACAAACCGATATTGCATTATTAAAAATAGAGGGAGAAGATTTTCACTACCTTACATTTGGTAGCTCTGATGCTTTGCAAGTAGGTGAGTGGGTGTTGGCTGTAGGAAATCCATTTAATTTAACTTCAACTGTTACAGCAGGTATCGTTAGTGCAAAGAATAGAGGAAATATTGTTGGAAGCGGTGATTTGGGTATCCAATCATTTATTCAGGTAGATGCTGCTGTTAACAGAGGTAATAGTGGTGGAGCTTTGGTTAATACCAGAGGCGAATTGGTTGGTATAAATACAGCAATATTTTCGCAATCTGGTGATTTTAATGGATTGGCATTTGCCGTTCCCATTTCTATAGCAGGAAAGATAGCCGCAGATATCAAACAATATGGTGCTGTTCAGAGAGCTGTTTTAGGTATAATGGTGGCGCATATTGAAATGATTAAAAGACAAGATCCTGAAAAAGCTAAAGAGCTATCTCAGATAGTTGGTGTTGTGATTGACGGTTTTGCTGAAAGAAGTGCTGCTAAATCTGCCGGATTAGAAGAAGGTGATATCATTAAAGCTATTAATGATATTAAGATTAAGAATTTTGCAGGATTGCAAGACCAGTTGAGTCGCTATCGCCCGGGTGATAAAGTGAAAGTTAGCGTTGAAAGAAAAGGTAAAGAGAATTCATATAACGTTGAATTAAAAAATGATGCCGGCAATACTGAAATTCAAAAACGTACCAATTCTATGGACATTTTGGGTGCTACATTTAATGAATTGTCTGCAGGCAAAAAACAACAATATGGATTAAGTAGCGGAGTTGAAGTTGCAAGTGTTACACCAAAAGGCTTATTTAGAAAAGAAGGAATAAATAAAGGCTTTATCATTATGCGTGTTAACAACACTCCTGTGAATAGTGAGAAAGATATCGCCTCTATTGTTACTTCAGTTACAACTAATAGTCAAGACAAGGTAATTCTGGTAGCAGGGTTTTATCCGAATGGAAGAACTCAGTATATCGCTATAGACTTGTCGCAAGATACTAAGTAGGTTATAACCGTTAATTTGTATTAATTAGATGTGTGTGATGTAACAAAATAGATATATACGACGTTTAAACGAGTAGAAGGATTTTGGAGTGTCCGAATTCTTCTACTCTATTGCTTTTAAATGATGAGTATATTTCTGTTTTAAGAAAGTTAGTTTTGATAATAAAAAGAATAATATATAATAAATGAGACAATTAAAAATTACAAAATCGATCACGAATCGTGAAAGTGCTTCTTTAGATAAGTATCTTCAAGAGATTGGACGCGAAGATTTAATTACGGTTGAAGAAGAAGTGGAATTGGCGCAAGCAATTAAAAAGGGCGACCGACAAGCCCTTGAAAAATTGACTCGTGCTAACTTACGATTCGTTGTATCGGTAGCAAAGCAGTATCAAAATCAAGGATTAAGTTTGCCTGACCTTATTAATGAGGGTAATCTTGGCTTGATTAAAGCTGCAGAGAAATTTGACGAAACCAGAGGGTTTAAGTTTATCAGTTATGCTGTATGGTGGATACGTCAATCAATATTGCAGGCATTAGCCGAGCAATCCAGAATTGTACGTTTGCCGCTTAATCAGGTAGGCTCTCTTAATAAGATTAGTAAGGCATTCCAGAAGTTTGAACAAGAGAATGAAAGACGCCCTTCTGCTGAAGAGTTGGCTATTGAGTTAGATATTTCGGTTGACAAAGTGGTTGATTCGTTAAGAGTGTCTGGTCGTCACATTTCTATGGATGCACCTTT
>CAZSKF010000055.1:0-14481 GCA_964607405.1 uncultured Proteiniphilum sp.
AGCCTGTTTGTTGTGTGGCAATTGGTCGTTCGTTGCAATATGCTACTGAATCAATTTCATATGTAAGTGGTGACCAGCGGTATGGTGAGTTGAATGGGCCTGCTCCTAGATCATATCTCCAGTCTAACTCTGTATCTTCGTAGTGGTCTCTCATGAGGTTTTGAATATCTCTTGCGCTGAGCTTTTCATCGGGCTTGATGTAAAGTGGCATTGGGTCGGTAGTTTTGCCTTGTGCATAGGTAACGTATTCGCCCATATTGCTGTTTACTCTATTGAAAAATGACCAAACGCGTGCTTCGCAAAATCTGAGTGCTCCAAAATCAAGTGGTGCGTAGGCTTGCGCAAAGCTGAAGTCTTCGTCTTTTCCTGTGTAGTATCCTTTTTCTTTAGCAAAAGATATAACGTCGGGAGAGTAGATGCAGTTTTCAGGATCGTTTAGAGGAAATTGTTGAATACGTGCCTGATTGGCATGGGCTGATACACAATCGTCGGGGATGCGTACTGCTACCCATACTGCTCCTGTGACTCCTTCGCCTTTTCCTATCATTTCCATAACCCATATTTCATTTGGGTCGGCTATGGAAAAAGATTCTCCTGAACTATAAAATCCATGTTCCGACACTAGAGTGGTCATAATCTGAATAGCTTCACGAGCTGTTTTAGCTCTTTGAAGGGTGATATAAATTAGGCTTCCATAATCTAAGATGCCTTTTTTGTTTTGAAGCTCGGGGCGACCTCCGAATGTAGTTTCTCCAATTGCCAGTTGGTGTTCGTTCATATTGCCTATTACGTTATAGGTTTCGAGGGCTTGGGGGATTTCGCCTAGTGGTTTTCCACTGTCCCACTCAAAAATCTTTAACATTGTGCCGGGCGAATGTTTGGCTGCCGGCCAATGGTAGAGTTCGCCATAAAGATTGTATGAATCTGCCGAATAGGAAATGATTGTAGATCCATCTTTTGAGGCTTTTTTGCCAACCAGGAAATTGGTGCATGGATAAACCATGGAAATTGTTAGCAACAAAATCCAAATACTTAATAATGTTCTTTTCATTACTTACATTAAATTAAAAGTTTATAGACCATAAAGATAGTTTAAAATTTGATATTTACCATACTAGAGGAATTTTAATTGGTAATATTTTGGCAGCAACTTGATTAGCAATGAAAAATAGATTATTTTTGTAGCTTATAATTTAACATAATATGCGGTTTAAAACTATAAAAGATAAGCTTATGAGTAGGATAATGGGACTGTCTGTGTTTCAGGTTATAGTTCTTGTTATTCTTGTTGCGATGTTGTTCTTTTTTAGTGACAGCAGTTTGTTGAAGAGAATGAAGTATGAAAGGGAAATAAAAGATTTGAGAACACAAATTGAATATTATCGAAGTCAAACTGAGGTTGATAGAGCTAAACTGCAGGAGATACAATCGAGCCTGGATAATTTAGAGAAGTTTGCCAGAGAAAATTATTTGATGAAAAAGAAAAATGAAGAGGTATTTGTAATAGAATAAATCTTTATTTGTGGTGTTGTTTTGTTAAAACTAAACTGTGAAAGGTTTAGCCTCTGTTTTTCATTCATAATTCTACATATTAATTTAAAACCTATGCGTAATTTCAAAGAAATACTACACCAGATTTCCGCTGTGTTCATATTGGCCTCTGCTATTTTGTATCTGTCAAATCCTATAATTGCTTCTTGGATTATGATTGTTTCGGTATCTATATTTACCGGAGTGGTTTTTTCGTCTCCATATCCGGGAAAGAGCTTGAGGGGTAAACGCTTGTTTAATATGCAGATTTTATCATGCATTTTTATGTTGGTGGCAGCTTATTTGATGTTTCAGCAAAACAACTTGTGGGCTCTAGCTATGTTGGCAGGGACTGTTTTTTTATTATATACTTCTATTTTTATCCCTAAAGAATTGGATAAAGAGGGGAGAAAATAGTATTATGATTATATTTATTAGATATGAAAAATATATTAGTTGTAGATGATAACCTAACTATTTGCTTGATGCTTAAATCATGGCTTGTTAAGCATGGCTATAGTGTTGAAACTGCATCTAATGTGGCTGATGCTATTGAGAAAGTTAAGATTGAAGCTTTTGATTTGATATTGTCGGATATTAGAATGCCTGATGCTGATGGCTTTGATCTTCTTTCGTGGATGCAAAAGTATGATAGTAGTGTGCAGGTTATAATGATGACTAGTTTTGTTGATATAGAGTCGGCTGTTGAATCAATCAAGCAGGGTGCCGCTGATTATATTGCAAAGCCAATTGATGCGGAAGTTTTGTTTCAAAAAATAGATGAGGCGTTTCAAAAGAGTGAGAGACTAAAGAGAACCAAAGATATTCAGCAGCTTTTTATAAAACCAAAAGGTCTTGACATAGAGAAAAACTATAATAAGATGATAGAGGTCATTAGTAGTGATTCTCATCTGCTTATTATAGGTGAGGATGGTACGGGCAAAAATACTGCAGCCAGATTTATTTATATCAAGGGTGTCAAGGATAGAGGGGCATATGTTGAGATGGATCTACATGACGAAGGGGTTGATGGTGAAAGGGTTATCGACTCTAAATTGTTTGATACTTATTTTGAAAAAGCTAAAGGTGGTATGCTTCATATAAAAGGCTTGAAAAAGGCTGGGATACAGTTTCAGACTTCTCTGATTAGTGCGCTGACAAAACAAAATAAAGATGAGAACTTTACTAAAATAATTATATCAACCACATATGATGTGGAGAAGGTAAGGAGTAGCTACATACCGAAGCTCTCGGAATTATTATTACAATCATATATGGAACTTTCACCTATTAGGGGTGATAAAGATACTATCGTTTCCTATTCTGAATCGTTTCTTGAAATGGCTAACAGGGAGTTGGATAAGAATATTAAAGAGATTTTGCCTGAGGTTTATGATTTCTTGTTTGAGCAAAAATGGGATGGGAATATTCAGGAATTGAAAAATTGCATTTTTAAAATGGTATTGTTGTCAGAAAAAGATATAATTGATGGTGATATTATTCCATATATTTCGAATAACTCGAAGTTGTTGATAAGTAATGTGGTAGTTGAAAAGGGAGATAGTATGGGAGGTCTGGATAGTTTTAAGAAGGAGAATTTTGAAAGAAAGAAAATAACGGAAGCTCTTGGTATTGCAAAAGGCAATAAGACATTAGCTGCCACTATGCTTAATATTGATAGAAAAACATTGTATAATAAGATTAGATTATACGGTATTTAAAATATAAAACTCTAGAAGATAATATGAAAAACAAAGAATCAATCTCGTTGGGAAAATACCTGGTGATTAGCGGGTATGTGTTATTGGTTATCATTATGCTAGCCGGATTGTGGGCGATTTATAAAAATCTGGTTGAGTTTTCGGAAAAAAGGATTGTTAATGAAAACAGGCAGGAGCTTCTGATTGTGAGTAATATTATAAATCAACTGTATGAGGTGGAGGGGGGAAATAATCTTCTGACTTATGAAAGTGCTAAGAGTTATATTGAATCTTTTTCTGAAGTGAAGCCTTTGGTGGGGGCTAGGTTAGATTCGTTGAAGATGCTAACAGCAGACTCGTCTCGTATCACTCAACTTGACTCTATAGGGATATTGCTGGATATGAAAGAGGAGAACTTAATAGATGTTTTGGGTTTGATGGATTCTTTACGCAAGGTGCCTGCAATCATGAGGGAGTCAATAAATACTTATGTGCCAAAGAGATTGAATTCTGATATTTCGAATTATATTGAAGATAATATTATTGAAGATATAGTGGAGACGGCAGATACAGATACTACTGTGATAAGGAGTGAGAAAAAAGGATTACTTAGAAGGCTGGGCGATGCATTTGCCGGAAAGCAAGACTCAACAGTTATTTTAGAGAATAGACCTACAAGAATTGTTCAAAAAGATTTTTCGCTTATCATTGACACAATTGTGAATATGGTAAGATATTCGGAACGCGTGAACTTGGAAGGGCAGAGGAGATTTCAAATAGCTCTTGTGAATAGGCAGACTGAAATGAATAATACTAATCAAACCTTAACTATAAGGGTGGATGATTTATTAAAGCTTATTGAGAAAGAGGAGCTGGATAAAGCCCTGAGATTGGTTGAAGCAAAAGAATCAACTTTGGCAAAATCTTATAATACTGTATTTGCTGTTTCGGTTATATCGATATTCATAGCTGTTGTTTTTGGATTGCTTTTTATTTTAGATATAAATAGGAGTCAGAGATATAAAAAGAGATTAGAGGAGTCTAACCGAAGTATAAGTAAACTGCTTAAGTCAAGAGAAAAGTTGATGCTGTCTATCTCACATGATATAAAAGCGCCAATGAGTTCTATACTGGGATATATTGAGTTGTTGGAATCTAAGCCAAATGAAGATTCGCATGGTATATACCTTGATAATATGAAACTTTCGGGCGAGCATGTTTTGCAGTTGGTAACAAATTTGCTTGATTATCAAAAGATAGAATCTGATACATGGACAAAGAATGAGATGAGCTTTGGGCTGAGACAGTTTGCAGGTAATACAATAGAAAGTTTTGCTCCATTGGCTCAGAAAAAGAAGTTGGTTTATAATGTAAATAATGCATTGGATAAGAATCTGATAACTTTTGGAGATCCATTTATGATAAGAGAGATTTTCTCTAATGTTATTTCTAATGCTATTAAATATACCGTTGAGGGAAAGATAGATGTTAGTGTTAATTATGACTCTTCGAATGGTGTTATGAAGTTGTCTGTTAGAGATACCGGAATTGGTATTTCGGATGAGGATAGGCATCTTGTGTTTGAAGAGTTTGAACAAATTAAGGCAGACAATATTGAGCATTATGCTGAAGGTAGTGGACTTGGAATGGCAATTACTAAAGGATTGGTTGATCAATTATGTGGTGAGATTAGATTTGAATCGGAAAAGGGAGTTGGAACTGAGTTTATTGTTGATATACCTCTAAGTGTTTCTGAGGATAATAATATGTCGGAAGAAGATATGGGTGGAATCATTGATGATTATAATATTGCAAATGTTTCGGTTCTTCTTGTTGATGATGATTCTATTCAGCAAACAATGGTTTCGGAAATGCTAAAGAGGCAGGGAGTGAAAGTGTATTCGGAAACTAATCCAAAGAATGTTTTGGGTATTCTGGGAAAACAAAAGTTTGATTTGATATTTATGGATATTCAGATGCCGGAAATAAATGGCTTTGTTCTAATAAAACAAGTAAGAGAGTCTGCAAATTTGAAAAATATGAATACTCCCGTTATTGCTCTTACGGCTACTTCTAAAGTTGATTTACAGGAATATATTAATTCCGGGTTTTCAGGATATCTGAACAAGCCATTTACTTCTAAAGAACTTTATGAAATGGTATCTTCTAATGTAGGAAAGGTGTTAGGTATCGTAAATAAGACAAGTGATAAAACCAGCAAGGGGATAGAGTCTTTGATATCTTACGTGAAAGATGATAAGGATAGTTCCTTGGCTATATTACAAGCTTTTATTTCAGAAAGTAAGTCGCTAAATGATTTCCTGAAAGGAGATTTGCCTGTTTCAAGTAGTAATAATGCTTCGAATTTAGCTCATAAGATGTTGCCTTTATTTAAAATGATAGGAGATAATGATATTTCTAATTCATTATTAAAACTGGAAAGAAGTAACCCTATTTCTGGCGATGAGCTGAAACTGATGATGAAAAGAATAGATTCTTATATTAGTGAGGCACAGTCTTTAATTGACAATATGTAAATTGTAGAGAAATGGATAAGAGCTCACCTGTTTTGAAGTATAAGCAGTATTTGTTGATGGAGAGAGGTTTGTCGGCCAATACAATTGATGCTTATATGCATGATCTTGATAAGCTTATTGATTATGTAAAGGCAAATAATCTTTCTTTTGAAGAGGTTAGGGGAGAGCATATTGAGGAGTTGTTAGGGGAATTGTATGATAAGAAAATTGTGGCTCGGTCTATTGCTAGGATTTTGTCGGGGATAAAATCGTTTTTTGCCTTTTTGGAGCTTGATGGATTTATTGATGTCAATCCAACAGCTTTGATTGACTCGCCACAAGTGGGTAAAAAATTGCCGCAGGTACTTTCTATTGAGGAAATCGATGCAATGTTAGCTTGTATAGATGTCTCTACCCCAGAGGGTACCAGAAATTATGCTATTATTGAGACTTTGTATAGTTGTGGATTGAGGGTTTCTGAGTTGACCAATATGAGATTTTCAGATCTTTTCTTTGACCAGGGGTTTATAAGGGTTAGAGGAAAGGGAGATAAGCAACGACTTGTTCCAATATCAGAAACGGCAATTCAGAAGATAAAAAACTATCTTCCGTATAGAGCAAACTTGAATATAAAAAGAGGAAATGAGGATGTTTTGTTTTTGAGTGCAAGGGGTACTGCCATTTCACGAATAACAGTTTTCTATTATGTTCGCAAATATAGTGAAGAAGCTGGTATCAATAAAGAGATAGGGCCTCACGTTTTTAGACACTCTTTTGCTACGCACCTTCTAGAGAGAGGTGCAAATATTAGGGCTATACAGGAAATGATGGGGCATGAAAAAATTTCAACAACAGAGATATATACTCATTTGGATACCCAATATTTAAGAGAAGAAATAATAGAACATCATCCAAGAAATAAACAATGATGGGAGAATAGACTCTTTTTAATCAAAAAAGCGTTAAGCCTATCATTCGCAAATAGTTTTTTTGTATATTTGCTAATTAATAAGAAACAAAAGATTAAATAAAAAATAATGCCCTATGAAATTTATAGTATCAAGTTCAGCGCTATTAAGTCATTTGCAAGCAATAAGTAGAGTTATAAATCCTAAGAATAATATTCCTATTTTGGACTGCTTCTTATTGGAATTGGAAGATGGTGTGTTGACTATTACTGCAGCTGATACTGAAACAAGGCTTGAGACTAAACTGAGCGTCAGCGATCTTAGCGAGTCAGGTAGTTTAGCCATTAATGCAAAGAATTTATTAGAGCCGCTAAGAGAATTGCCTGATCAGCCTCTTACTATTGATGTGAACCTTGAAACATTAGAGGTTTATATCTATTACCATAATGGTAAATATAATTTTGTTGGTCAAAAAAGTGACGAGTTTCCAATACCTAAAGAATTGAAGGAGTCAGCAATAAGCTTGATTATGCCTGCTGAGATTCTATTTAATGGGATAAATAGAACAATATATGCCACGGCTGAAGATGAGTTGCGTCCAGTAATGAATGGCATTTACTTTGATATCACAGATGAAAATATAACTTTTGTGGCTTCAGATGGACATAAGCTTGTGAGAATTATAAATACTGCGGTAAAGGGAGATGGAAGAGCTTCTTTTATACTTCCCAAAAAAGCAGCTATGCTTCTTAGAACGTTGTTGCCAAAAGAGAGCGGGGATGTTGAGATTAAATTTGACGAGAATAATGCATATATTAAGATGTCAAATAATATTTTGATTTGCAGATTTGTTGAAGGTCGTTTCCCAAACTACAACTCTGTTATTCCACAAAATAATCCGAACCACGTAACACTGGACAGACTTGCATTTTTGAATGCTCTGAAGCGTGTTAGTGTTTTCTCAAATCCGGCAAGTAGTTTGGTTAAACTTCAAATGTCTGAAGACAAGATTATAGTTTCGGCTCAAGATATTGACTTTTTGACATCGGCGGAAGAAGTTATTCCATGTCAGTATAATGGAAGTGTGATGAATATTGGCTTTAAAGCTGTATTCCTTATAGATATATTAAATAATATTCCTTCTTCTGATATAACTCTTGAATTGTCTGATCCATCTAGAGCAGGAATAGTGTTCCCGGTAGAGAATGAGGCTGATGAAGATATGCTATCGCTACTTATGCCAATGATGCTGAATGATTAGAGAATAGAATATTTATCAATATACATAATAATGCAATTAAATTTAAAAAACCCGTTGGTCTTTTTTGACTTAGAGACCACGGGTATAAATATATCTAAAGATAGAATAGTAGAGATTTCATTACTTAAAGTATTTCCAAACGGGAAAGAAGAAGTGAAGACACGTCGCATCAATCCTGAAATGCCTATTCCTGCGCAATCTACCGCAATACATGGTATAACGGATGAGGATGTTAAGGATTGTCCTACATTTAAACAGATAGCAAAATCTTTGGTTGAGATTCTTGAAGGAAGTGATTTGGCAGGTTTTAATTCGAGCCGATTTGATGTTCCTATGTTGTCAGAAGAATTGCTTAGGGCTGGTGTGGATTTTGATATGAGTAAAAAGAAGTTTATAGATGTTCAAATTATTTTTCATAGAAAAGAACCTCGAACTTTAGAGGCTGCATACAGGTTTTATTGTGATAAGAAGCTTGAAGATGCACACTCTGCTGAAGCTGACACCAGGGCTACATATGAGGTTTTGAAATCTCAACTTGACAAGTATCCTGACTTGGTAAATGATATTGATGTATTGTCAAAAGAGTTTTCTAGTTTTAATGATAATGTGGATTATGCAGGGCGAATGATTTATGATGAAAATGGAGTTGAATTATTCAACTTTGGTAAGCATAAAGGTAAGCCCGTGGCTGATGTGCTGTTAAACGAACCAGGATATTATGCATGGATAATGGACGGTGACTTCCCATTAAATACTAAGCAAGCTCTTACAAAGATTAGATTAAGGGAAATGAATAAATAAAGGATGAGATTATGAAGGGTTTTGTATGGGTTTTATTGTTGATTTTAGGTTTGCAGCTTTATGGCTGTGGAAGTGGAAAAGCAAATAGTGATGAACCCGGATCTATATTAGAAACTTCAGTTTCAGACAGAAAACAACGTTTTACCGGTAATTATAATAAAGAGTTTAATGATTTGCAGGATTTGCATATGGCTGCTGCACAAAGCAATGGAGTAGAGCCTCTTTCGAGTCGTGATGATACCACAAAACTTAAAAAACAGCTTGTGAGAATTCCCGATGAATTGGAATTATATAAGACGTACGACCTGACTCATTCTATCCCTTTTTTAGTGCCTTCGGCAGCGCAGCTTTTTGTGGATATTGCTCATAACTTCAGAGATTCACTATATAGCAAGAACTTGCCCTTGTATAAATTGTATTTGACTAGTGTTTTGAGATCTGATGACGATGTGTCGAGATTGACAAAAAGAAATATTAATGCTAGTCATAACTCTACACATAGATATGGGACTACGTTTGATATCTCTTGGAAAAGATATGATCAGGTGGTGCCTGATACAGCAAATCAAGTTTTGCCGGATAGATTGAAACTAGTATTAGCCCAAGTTATTTTTGATTTGAAAAATGAAGGCAGATGTTATGTTAAGCATGAGAGACAGCAGGCTTGTTTTCATATAACTGTTAGATAATACTTTTAATATATTAATATGGACTTGTAGTGTTTAATCTGCAAGTCTTTTTTTGTTTATAATATGTATCGATATTTCGTGACTTTAGCTTATAATGGAAAGAATTATGTTGGATGGCAAATACAACCTAATGGTATGTCGGTGCAAGAAATGCTGCAAAAAGCATTCTCTACTATTTTGAGACAATCAATAGATGTTGTAGGTGCAGGGAGAACAGATTCTGGGGTTCACGCCAGAAAAATGTATGCTCATTTTGATGTGGAAGAAAAAATAGGTGATTGTGTGGAGTTGACCAGAAGGCTGAATAATTTTTTGCCAAAAGATATCTCTGTATTTGACATAAGTCCTGTGGTAGATGATGCTCATGCAAGATTTTCGGCGATATCAAGAACTTATAAATATTATATAACTACCAGTAAGGATCCTTTTTTGTATGATTTAAAATATCGCATTTTCTTTTATCCAGATATTGAAAAGATGAATTATATGTGTGATATATTAAAATTGCAAGAGGATTTTACGAGTTTTAGTAAATTGCATACTGACGTAAAGACGAATATTTGTCAAGTTTATGAGGCGTATTGGGAGCAAGTGGGCGAGGACTTTGTGTTCACAATCAAGGCTAATAGATTCCTTAGGAATATGGTGAGATCTATAGTGGGAACCATGCTGGAGATAGGTAGAGGACGATTGGACGAAGATGGACTTATTACGATATTTGAATCTAAAAACAGACAAGTGGCGGGAGATTCTGCTCCCGGGCATGCTTTGTTTTTGTGTGAAGTAGAATACCCTGATGAGATATGGGAAGAAGTGTAGTTCTAGCTGCTTTTTGTTTTGAAGGTGAAGTGTTTTTGTGACAAATAGCTAATAACTGTGCATACAATAGTAGCTATTAGTTTTGAAATAGTAGGATAGAAATTAAAGTATTCAACAAGTAGTTTTATTCCAAAATAATTGATCAATAAATTAATACCTACCACTGAAATATATCTTGCAAGCTGATAATATCCTTTAACTTCAGAGGATGTGAAAGTCACATACTTTTGTAGAAGAAATCCTGTTAATAGTGTTATGGGAAATGTTATTAGAAGAGCAGCTGTATGGGGGCTGAGGCTTATATTTATTAATGGTAAATCTATAATTTGTTTATGTAATACAAAATTATAAATCACAGAGTATAGGATAGAATCAAATACGACATTGGACCCTCCTGTTACCCCATATCTGAATAGTTGTTTACTGAAAAACTTACTAAAAGGAGGATAGAAATAATCTATTATCCTTCTTATATACATGCCGAGTATGACTAGTATTCTTCTAATCATAGTTCTTATATATTTATACAGATACTAAACGAAAGAGCAAGAAGAAATCCTGCAATCGAAGTATCTTTTAGAAACGGGTCTAATTCTCTGTTCTTCTTTCCCCATATTTTTAATAATGTCTTTGTTTGGACTATAAACACCATTGCGTATATATATTTATACCATGGGCTGGGTTCAAATATAATATTATATGCAATAAAGGAAATAAAAACGAATAATGTCAGTACAGAATGATATATTTTGGCGTTTTTTAGACCCATTTTTGAAGCTACAGTTATTTTGCCTGATGCTTTGTCATTTTCAATGTCTCGCATATTATTTACATTCAGTATCATTGTGCTAATGATGCCTAATCCAATAGCAGGTAGTATGGAATTAGTGTCAAAACTATTGGTGTGTAAGAAATACGTTCCGATAACTGCTACAGGACCAAAAAAGAAGAATGCAAAAAAATCTCCCCATCCTACATATCCGTATGCGTATTTTCCCAATGTGTAAAACAGTGCTGAGAGGATACTAATAAGACCAACAAAAAGGAGAATGTATATAGTTGTCGGATTGTGAATATCTATAGAATAGAATATCAAAAGGAGACCTGTGACTGCAACAATTACTGTATTTATAATAATAGCAATCTTCATTTGCTTTGGGTTGATGTTTCCACTTTGAACGGCTCGCATCGGACCTTCTCTCTTTCCGGTAGTATCTGTTCCCTTCATATAATCTCCTAGGTCATTAGATAAGTTAGAGAGGATTTGGATGGAGACAGCAAGAATTAATGCGAATAGAAAAGTGACAAGTGAAAATATTCCGGAATGTAAGGCTATTCCAGATCCTAGTATGACTCCGGATACAGCTAGGAAAAGCGTGCGGAATCTAAATGCTGATATCCAGTTCTTGATTTTTGACATAATAAATAAAAAAACATTAGCTCTCATTTTTGAGAGCTAATGTGAAATATGTGCTTATAATTAATATGATAACGCGAAAATAACTCTTTGGGTTGAGGGTTTGCCTGTTACCATACATTTCCCGGGAGTCTTGTCCCCCTCAATTGGTATGCAGCGAATGGTTGCCTTAGTTTCGTTCTTGATTAGTTCTTCAGTTTCAGGTGTTCCGTCCCAATGACATAGTAGGAAGCCTCCTTTTTTTACTTCTTCTTTAAACTCATCATAGCTGTTTACCTCGCGCATGTTGTTGTTTCTGTAAGTAAGAGCTTTTTGATAAATATTATCTTGAATCTCATCAAGTAGATTTTTTAAGTACTCTTCTATTCCGTCGCATGAAAGTGTTTCTTTTGTAAGAGTGTCTCTTCGGGCAACTTCTATAGTATTGTTTTCTAAGTCGCGCCCACCCATTGCCAATCTTATGGGAACACCCTTTAGTTCGTATTCAGAAAACTTCCAACCTGGCTTTTTATTGTCAGAATTGTCATATTTCACGCTTACTCCCAATGATTTTAATTTTTTGATAATTCCTTCAACCTTTTCATTTATTTGATTCAGTTGATCTTCATTTCTGTATATTGGAACTATCACAACCTGATACGGTGCTAATTTAGGAGGTAGAACCAAGCCATTATCATCACTGTGAGTCATAACCAGGGCACCCATTAGTCTGGTGGATACTCCCCATGATGTTGCCCACACATAATCACGACCACCTTCTTTGTCTGAGAACATAACATCAAATGCCTTAGCAAAATTTTGTCCTAAGAAGTGAGATGTTCCTGATTGTAGCGCTTTTCCATCTTGCATCATAGCTTCAATTGTGTATGTGTCAACAGCACCTGCAAATCTCTCTGATTCTGATTTGTGTCCAACAATGACCGGCATTGCCATAAAGTTTTCGGCAAACTCGGCATATACATTAATCATTTTTACTGTTTCTTCAATAGCCTCTTGTTCTGTGGCATGGGCAGTATGTCCTTCTTGCCATAAAAACTCAGCTGTGCGTAGGAAAAGGCGAGTACGCATTTCCCATCTAACCACGTTAGCCCACTGATTTATAAGAATAGGGAGGTCTCTATATGATTGAATCCAGTTTTTATAAGTATTCCAAATGATTGTTTCTGATGTTGGACGAACTATTAATTCTTCCTCTAGCTTGGCTTCAGGATCTACTATTACCCCATTTCCATCAGGCGAGTTCTTTAATCTATAGTGAGTAACAACTGCGCATTCTTTTGCAAAGCCCTCCACGTGGTCTGCTTCACGACTTAAAAATGATTTTGGAATAAATAAGGGAAAGTATGCGTTTACGTGTCCTGTTTCTTTAAACATATCGTCAAGTTGACGTTGCATTTTTTCCCAAATAGCATATCCATATGGTCTGATAACCATACTTCCTCTTACTGCAGAGTTTTCTGCTAATTCTGCTTTAATAACCAAATCTTGATACCACTGTGAATAATCTTTACTGCGTGGTGTTAACTCTTTTAATTCCTTTGCCATATTATTTCTATGTTTCTTATAATCTTGATTTTTAGCAATTACAAAAATACATGATTTTCTTTTAATATCCTTGTGGATAGATGAAAATAGATTTCTGTATGAATAAAAACCTCCTGTTTTTAGAAGCATAATTGCTAATAAAACAGGAGGCTACTAATAAGATATATCTATATTACTAGATTATTTTCTTCTCACGTAGTTTTTGTTGCCATTTCCATGCTGAAGCCATAGTATCTTTGATCGTTTCGTTGGCTTTCCATCCCAATACATTGTTGGCTTTATCTGCTTGAGCCCATATTTTCTCTATGTCACCTTCGCGTCTGTCAGCAATTTTATAGTTAAGTGGTTTTCCTGCTACTTCTTCAAAAACGCCAATTAGCTCTAATACAGATAATCCAATACCTGTTCCTAAATTGAATATCTCTATTTTATCTTCTGATTTATCTTCCAGCATACGTTCAATTGCAATTACGTGTGCTTTTGATAAGTCTACAACATTAATAAAGTCACGAATACAAGATCCGTCAGGAGTGTTATAATCGTCTCCAAATACACTTAGCTGTTCGCGAATACCCATTCCTGTTTGTGTGATAAAAGGAACAAGGTTTTGTGGAACACCTAATGGTAGTTCTCCAATTTCTCCGGATGGGTGTGCTCCGATTGGGTTGAAATATCTTAAAATAATACTTTTGATAGGTGCACCTGAATGAACAAAGTCTTCGATAATTTCCTCATTGATTTGCTTTGTATTGCCATAAGGAGATGTAGCAGGCTTGATAGGAGCGTTCTCATCAATTGGATTCTGATCGGGCTCACCATATACGGTACAAGATGATGAGAATACTATACCTTTAATGTCGTGTTTTGGCATAAGTTCAAGAAGATTCATTAATGAAACAAGATTGTTTCTGTAGTACATTAATGGTTTTTGAACTGATTCACCTACAGCTTTGCTAGCTGCAAAATGTATAATACCATCAATACCTTTATGCTTGTTGAGTACGGCCTTGAGTGCGTCCATATCAACTAGGTCGATTTTTTCAAAAATGGGTCTTTTGCCGGTTATTTTAACGATACCTTCAATAACATCAGCGTTAGAGTTTGATAGGTTATCAATAATGATAACTTCATATCCTGCTTGTTGTAGTTCTACAACTGTATGCGAACCTATATATCCGGTTCCGCCTGTAACGAGAATTTTCTTTGACATAGTAAGTATATTATTCTTTTTATTTAAGATACAAATGTACATAAAAGTTTTCACTTATACACAGACCCATAAAAATTGACCTATT
>CAZSKF010000056.1:0-14390 GCA_964607405.1 uncultured Proteiniphilum sp.
AGGTGTATTATTAATGAAACACCTTTTGGGTGGAGTAGCTAAAGGAGCTTTTGATGAGGCTGAAGCTAAAAAGAGATTTGAATCTTGGAAAGAAAAC
Organism: uncultured Proteiniphilum sp.; assembly: GCA_964607405.1. Lineage (GTDB taxonomy): Bacteria > Bacteroidota > Bacteroidia > Bacteroidales > Dysgonomonadaceae > Petrimonas. Next base: position 98 of record CAZSKF010000056.1, read on the forward strand.
AAAGTACAAGAAGAAAATAAACTTAAAAGCAGCGCTGATGAAAAAGCTAGAGCTGAAGAAAAGGCTCGCTTAGATGCCGAAAAAGAGGCAAATAAGAAGAAAGCTGAAGAATTGGCTAAGAAAAAAGCAGAACTTGAAGCAGCTAATCAGCCTGCTGAAGAGGAAAGTGCAGAAGAAGAAACTTCAGAAGAAGCAACCGAAGAAGCACCTGCAGAATAATTTATTAGAAGAATATTCTTTTAATTAATAAACTAAAATGCATTCATTTTTAATGAGTGCATTTTTTTGTTATATACATTTAATACCACCGCTTTCCATTCCACCTCATAACAAGTATTCTTATATTATCCGAAGGTGCGGCAGCAACCTCTTCTTTTGGCACACTATCTAACAATGCAACCCGGGTGTCTCCCATTTCTCTTTCCGTTTTCATGCCTCCAGTTGGTGGGGCTGTGCGTAATGATGATGCTATTTCATTATCAAATTCGGGCAAAGGCTCGTTTGACACCTGATTGATGGATACAGGTTGTGCCGTAGGCAGAATAGTACTTGATTCTGCAACCACATCGCCTTGTGGTACATCATTTGTTTCACTATTTTGAGATTTGTGCAACGTATTGCCCTCTTTGGCTTTATTAATCCGTTTAGTTTCGCGCGATTTCACTACAGCTCTATGCTCAGTTATAAAATGGCTGAGGGTATTATATAATAATGTCATGGTCTCAACATCCTTTCCCTGCCATATTCTATCTACAATCAATGAGATAAAGAATTGCCACTCGCACACCACATCTTTGCGTACGCTGATGTAGCCTCGCCCGGGGTTTGAGTTGAAAAGATCAACCGAGCGAGATATTTGAGCCTTCACAATCTTGTGTGTCAGCTCTATCATATCATCATAATATCTTTTAAAACAAAGATCTATAGCTTCCCTAAACTCATCATTGGTGTCATAATCATATTCCATAATTGTCATCACGGCCGTGAGCTTATCAATACCCAAGTCGTAAAGTCTTTTGCCATAATGTTCTATCCAGTTGTGAAGAAATACATAGTGATTGTGATGTTTCTCTGGGTGAAGAACCAGTTTGCTCAAATCACGGCTAGCTACTATTATATATGATAATCGTTTTTTACGCACCTTGTGCCATTCGTTTATCAGTGCTGTATTGTAGTGACTAGTAGTTGCGGGGCGAAGTGCCTGCAGTTCGCTATTAGCATCTCTTAGTTGTGGCAAAAACTGATCTAGAGCACTATTATTGCCCAGGATTTTGATTGTCGATTCGTACATGATGTTCGACAAGTTTGTAAATTCTAAGTTGCTTAGCTTGCGCGACCAGCTTAATGGTATCTGTTTTAGTCTTATTGCCTTTTTTGTAGCATTCATAATAGTGAGTTTGGTTTTGCGGTTTAGGTTGCCACTGACCCATAACATACGAGCTGTGCAGCATCCAAAGCCAATTACAAATATACTCATTTTGATATTCAAAAGCTAATAAAGGGGGCAGAATGTGAGTTTGTATTTTGCATATTTGTGCCCCTTCTGTGTAATTGTGACTTTACACACTGTGTAATGCACAGCATTAAGGGTGTATAAACCTTTACATTTTGCAAATCAGCTGACCCATAGTCTAATACAAACTTTATTTTTGATATTCAGCCATAAATATTAGTGAAATGTAAGAGTGTTATTGCATTATTCACGCTCTGAAGCTAAAAATGTAATTTTATATTTGGCATTCCAGCACCATTTTGTGCCGAATATAAAGGTGTTATTGCGCTATTCACACTCTGGAACTAAAAATGTAATTTTATATTTATCACTTCCGGGTCATTTTGTGGCAAATACAAAAGTGTTATTGCACTATTCACGCTCTGATATTAAAATCTAAAATTTATATTCTTCGTTTTTTGATCGTTTTATTAGAAACAGAAACTTACAATCGTACTTTTTGGTGGACTGAATGATGAATAATTTTTTTGATATTATATTCCCCCACTCTTTTGCTGAAAATAAAACTTTGTGGGTGGAGCATTTTCCGCACTTTTTTATGAATTGAATGTTATATTTATTGATGATTAATTCACTAAACAAAAATGTGGAATTTAGTATGAGATAATATGCCAAAATATACTCAAAATACTATGATGGGGACATCAAAAACTTATCCATAAGCATAGTATTTTGACGTTAGAGGCGTCGCAATAATTTAAAGAGTGTTTCTGAAGTACATTTTCGGGGCACTTTGGCTAAAGAATGGGCCAAAAAACAATCTTTATTTCGTGAATTTATATTTAATCACGAGCAATTTAAGTTAAAAGATGCTTAAAAAGGGGCTTTTTTCGCTGATTTTATAATTTTAAGGAGAAATGTTAAACAAAGGACCGATTTATTTGTTAAATTTGAACACTAAAATGTTCTTTTAAATTATAATTTTATCATTAATAATCGAGGATAAGTAATAAAGAGGTATGAAAAAATCAACTATTTGGCTACTTGCAGCAGTAATGATTGTAGCTTTTTTCTCGTTGCTTTTTCTTCAAGTCAGATATATGAAAACAAGTATGTCTTTGAGGACAGATCAATTTAATGAGATGGTGAAACGAAGTCTCATAAATGTGGCAAGAGACTTGGAGCAGGATCAGACACTCAGATTCTTGGAGGAAGATATGAGAGAATCGGAAAGCAGATACTCAAATTACTCGCAACAGAGTGCTACCACGAGTGTGATTTCGCAACACTCGCAATCTACCATAAGCCAGGGAGGTGAAGATTTGACGAAGATTGAACAGATAATTCAAAACCAGAGTACGATTAGTCAAATTGGAAAAGGTGGTGTATTTTTATCGCAGCGAAGTAATGCTAGTTCGATATCTAAGACTTCATACGATTTGCAACAATCTCTTTCGAGGAGATATCTGTATGAGCAGGGATTATTGAACGAGGTTATTTTGAAGATACTATATCGGGCAAGTAACGAACCAATTGAGGATAGAATCAACTTTTATGACTTGGACAAGTATATTCATTCTGAGCTATTGAATAATGCTCTGAATGTGCCATACAGCTTTCAGGTTATAGATTATAATAATAGAATAGTGTATTCTTCGCCGGGTTTTTCAAACAAGGATGAGAAGTCAACATACACACAAATTCTATTTCCAAATGATTCGCCCTCGAAGCTTAATAAACTGAAGGTTTATTTTCCTACCAAAAGAGACTTTGTATATAGTGAGATTACATTCTTTATGCCTTCTTTGATTTTTACGTTTATTCTCTTGGTTACATTCGTGTTTACTGTAGCTAATTTGTTCAGACAAAAACGGTTGTCTGAAATGAAAAACGATTTTATTAATAATATGACTCACGAGCTGAAGACACCCGTGTCAACAATTTCGCTGGCTGCTCAGATGCTTAGAGATGTATCTATTACAAAATCGCCGGAGGTATTTAAGCACGTAACCGGAGTAATTAATGACGAAACCAAGCGATTGAGCTTTCAGGTAGAAAAGGTTTTGCAGATGTCACTTTTTGACAAACAAAGAACTACTCTCAAAATTAAGGAGGCCGACATAAATGATATAATTGTAAATGTTGCAAATACTCACGTATTGAAGGTGGAGAAATTTAATGGTAAGCTGGATATAGACTTGCAAGCCGAAATATCTACTGCAAATATTGACGAGATGCATTTTACAAACGTATTATTCAATCTGCTTGACAATGCATTAAAATACAAAAGAGAGGATATACCGCCAATGCTGATGATGAGAACAAAGAATGAAGGTAATAAAATTATTATCTCGGTAGAGGATAACGGCATTGGTATGAAAAAAGAGGATGTGAAGAAAATATTTGACAAATTTTACAGAGTCACCACAGGTAACCTTCACGACGTTAAGGGATTTGGTTTGGGACTGGCATATGTAAAGAAAATAATAACAGACTTAAACGGAACAATACGCGCAGAAAGCGAATTAAATAAAGGAACAAAATTTATTATTAGTTTACCCACAATAACACAAAAATGATGATGGAAGAAAAATTGAAATTATTTTTATGTGAAGATGATGAGAATCTAGGCATGTTGCTTAGAGAATATCTTCAGGCAAAAGGATTTGAAACGGACCTATTTCCTGACGGAGAGGCCGGATTTAAAGGATTTGTAAAAACTAAGTATGACTTATGCATTGTTGACGTAATGATGCCTAAGAAAGACGGAGTTACGCTTGTGAAAGAAATAAGAAGTGTAAATACCGAAGTACCGGTAATTTTCCTTACAGCAAAAAACATGAAAGATGATATTCTTGAAGGTTTTAAAGCTGGTGCTGATGATTATATAACAAAACCATTCAGCATGGAAGAATTGGTTTTCCGTATTGAAGCTATTATACGAAGAGTGAGAGGCAAAAAATCAAAAGAACAACAAATTTACAAATTTGGTACTATGACTTTTGATACTCAAAAACAGATACTAAAAATTGGTGATACAGAAACTAAACTTACCACCAAAGAATCTGAACTATTGTCTCTGCTTAGCTCACACGCAAATGACATTTTGGAACGTAATCATGCTCTTAAACAAATTTGGGAGGAAGATACGTACTTCAACGCTCGTAGCATGGACGTTTATATCACCAAGTTGCGTAAGCTGTTGAAACCAGAACCCAATATTGAAATTATCAATATCCACGGTAAAGGTTACAAACTAATCGTTCCAACAGAAGGTGAAACAGATAACGAATAGTATCTGAGAATCAATATTTAAGAAAGGCCACTCCAAAAACGGGGTGGCTTTTTTTATTTAAAATCAATGTATTTGGTTACCTTTGTGAAAAAACATATAGAACATGATTCACTCGATGACAGGATACGGCAAATCTGTAGTGGAATTGCCAAACAGAAAGGTAACAATAGAGATTAAATCTCTTAACAGCAAGCAGTTTGACTTATTCACCAGAATTCCGCTGATATACAGAGACAAGGAGATAAGCCTGCGAAACCATCTTGCAAAAAGGCTGGAGAGAGGCAAGGTTGACCTGATTTTTAATATTGAACACATCTCTAAAGATGTTACCTCCAAAATAGACCACAGCGTAGTGAAACAATATTTTGAGGAGCTAACTACATTGAGCAACGAACTTGAAATAGAAAAACCTACAGATATATTGGCCACACTGCTGCGCCTGCCCGATGTGATGAAACAAGACATTGAGGAAATAGACGAAGAGGAATGGGGCAAAATAGAATCGGCCGTGGATCATGCTGCCGACGAGCTAATCAACTTTAGAATTCAAGAAGGAAAGATGCTGCAAAATGTGATGATTGGAAATATCGAGAACATTCGCGCACTACTTGACAGCGTGGCTCCATACGAGAATGAGAGAATAGAGAAGATTAAGTCGAGAATATATGACAACCTCTCGCAACTTAATAATGTGGAATATGACAACAGCAGATTTGAGCAAGAAATGATATTCTACGTTGAGAAATTAGACATTAATGAAGAAAAATCAAGGTTGTCAAATCATCTCGATTATTTTATTAAAACTCTAAAGGAGGATAAGGCGCAAGGTAAAAAGCTTGGTTTTATTACTCAGGAAATAGGCCGAGAGATTAATACATTGGGCTCTAAGTCTAACCACTTTGAGATGCAAAAAATAGTTGTTCAGATGAAAGACGAACTTGAACAAGTAAAAGAACAAATACTTAATGTATTATAAGTTTAGAATAATAGCACTAACAATAAAATGAGCAAGTTAATTATATTTTCGGCCCCTTCGGGCACAGGTAAGTCCACATTGGTTAGGTATCTTCTTGAGATGGGGTTGGATCTAAAGTTTTCGATATCAGCTACCAGCCGCGCACCTCGTGGCGAGGAGAAACATGGCATTGAGTATTTTTTTATCAGCAGCAACGAGTTTAAAGACAAAATTGCTAATGATGAGTTTATCGAATACGAAGAGGTATATGAAGACATCTTTTATGGAACCCTCAAAAGCAATGTAGATGAAATATTAGATAGCGGCATGAACGTGGTATTTGATATTGACTGTGTGGGCGGGCTGAACATAAAAAAAATATATGGCGACAGAGCTTTGGCTATCTTCGTGATGCCGCCATCGGTGCAAGTACTTAGAGAAAGATTAGAGAAAAGAGGCACTGACACACCCGACGTAATAGAAAGAAGACTGGCAAAGGCTGAGTATGAAATGAGCTTTGCACCACAATTTGATATAATAATTGAGAACGATGATTTTGATAAGGCAAAAATGGAGACATATGATGCCATTAACAAATTCATAAACTCATAACAAGCACAACGGCATCACATCCATTATAGATATTAATGCAAAAAATATTACAAAAGTACCTTCTGCCCATAGCAATGATTGTGGGTGTACTATTCCATAAATATCTGGTTGCTCTATCTTTTCTTACTCCCTATTTATTGGCTGTGATGCTTTTTATCACCTACAGCAAAATATCATTGAGGGATATTAAATTCAATAGACTTCATTATTGGTTGATTGCTATTCAATACATTGGCAGTTTGGCAATATACCTATTGCTGAGAAACATAAACGAAACCCTGGCGCAGGCCGTTATGATATGCGTGCTGGCGCCCACTGCCACATCAGCCCCGGTTGTAGTGGGGCTTCTTGGGGGTAATATAGCATCTACCACCGCCTTCACATTATTAAGCAATCTGCTTTTGGCAATCATTGCACCACTCTACCTCACATTTATTGGTAATAGTGCTACGGATGTGTCTTTCGTTCTATCATTCTTATATATTCTAAAGAAGGTACTCCCCATACTGGGGTTGCCTTTCATTTTGGCAATATTTGTGCAAAGGGCATCACCCAAAATACATGGTAGTATTATTAAAATGCACATTCTATCGTTCTATCTGTGGGCCGTGGCTCTGGTGATAGTACTTGGAAGTGTAACAAACTCGGTGATGACAAAATACAATGACAATCATAGCATAGAGATAGCAATTGCAGTATCATCACTGGTTATTTGTTTAATCCAGTTTGGATTGGGCCGAGCCCTGGGCAAGAAGTTTGATCAAACCATAACCGGAGGGCAAGGCATGGGACAAAAGAATACTATCCTTGCCATATGGCTGTCACAAACCTATCTCAATCCTATTGCGGCTTTAGGGCCGGGGCTATACGTGGCGTGGCAAAATATTGTCAATTCGTATCAAATTCTAAGGAAGAGCAGACAAAGCAACACGTAGCTTCATTTGTCTTTTTCAATCTTTATACACATACTTTAATTATACCATTATACACAAGCACCAAATGTTAAAACATCACTATGCTTTATAACATAAATGGTAGTCTATACACTTTCATGATTAATTATTAACTTGCATCGCAAATATATAATACGCCTATATCTTTATGTGAACGAACTTTAGATAGAGTCGCTTTATTATTGAAACTTATAAATTTAAATACTCAAATTTTTATCAATCATGAAAGTTTACAAAACAAACGAAATCAAGAATATTGCTATTGTTGGCAATTCAGGATCAGGCAAGACCACCCTCGCAGAAGCAATGCTTTACGAGTGTGGTCTTATAAAACGACGTGGCACAATTGATGCTAAAAACACAGTCAGCGACTACTTCCCGGTAGAAAAAGAATACGAATACTCAGTATTTTCAACAGTTCTTTCTTATGAATGGAAAGACAAATTAATGACATGGATAGATTGTCCCGGATCGGATGATTTCTCAGGAAATATAGCATCAGCAGTAGCCGTTACGGATATGTCTGTGATGCTTATTGATGCAACCAGCGGAGTGGAAGTTGGAACCATTAACCAGTTTAGACAAATAGAGAAGCTTAATAAGCCAATTATGTTTGCCATGAACCGCCTTGACCATGACAAAGCTGACTATGAAAACACGCTAACCAATTTAAAAGAACACTACGGAAACAAACTAGTACCTGTGCAATACCCTACCGGCAGCGGTGAAGCTTTTGATGGTATTGTGGATGTACTAAAACAAAAATATTATAAATGGACACCGGGAGCAACTGCACCTGAGGTTCTGGAAATTCCTGAAAGCGAACGAGAACGAGCTGACGAATTATATCGCGTGCTTCTAGAAGCTGCTGCAGAGAATGATGATACTTTGATGGAAAAATATTTCGATCAGGGTGTTCTTACTGAGGAAGAGATGATTAAGGGAATTCAATTGGGTTTGATAAGCCGCAGTTTGTTCCCACTATTCTGCGTTTCTGCAGAAAAAAATATGGCTGTTCACCGCTTAATGAACTTTTTAAGCATAGCTGCTCCATCACCAAATCAAATGGATGGATATGAAAATACAGACGGCGAGATAGTTGAGCCGGACTCTAATGCACCTGCCAGCCTTTTCTTCTTCAAAACAACAGTTGAACCACACATTGGTGAAGTATCATACTTCAAGGTGATGAGTGGCAAGGTAAAAGAAGGTGACGATCTTAATAATAGCAACAGAAACTCAAGAGAGAGGGTTGCACAAATGTATGTAGTAGCGGGTCAGATTCGTGAGAAGGTTACTGAACTTGAAGCCGGTAGCATTGGTGCTGCTGTTAAACTAAAAGATGTTAGAACGGGTAACACATTAAATGCAAAAGGAGCTGACAACAAGTTTGACTTCATCAAATATCCTGCACCAAGATACAGAAGAGCTATAAAAGCTAAGCTGGAAGCCAACTCGGAAAAACTGAGCGAGGCACTTACACGTATGAGGGAAGAGGACCCATCATTAATTATAGAAGTATCTAAAGAATTGAAACAAACTATTGTTTCGGGTCAGGGCGAGTTTCACTTAAAAACTATGCGCTGGCGCTTAGAGAACAATGACAAACTAGAAATTGATTTCTTAGAACCACGTATCCCCTACAGAGAAACTATTACAAAACAATCTAAGGCAGACTATCGCCACAGAAAACAATCGGGAGGTGCCGGTCAGTTTGGTGAGGTGCATATGATTGTAGAGCCATATATAGATGGCACACCTGTTCAAGAGGTTTATAAATTCAACGGTCAGGAGTTTAAGATTCAGGCTCGCGATGTGCAAACCGTTGACCTTGATTGGGGTGGAAAACTAGTTTTCGTTAATAGTATTGTGGGTGGTGCAATTGATGCTCGCTTCTTGCCTGCAATTCTTAAAGGTGTGATGGGGCGACTTGAGCAAGGACCACTTACCGGATCTTATGCTCGTGACGTAAGAGTAATTGTATATGATGGAAAAATGCACCCGGTTGACTCTAATGAGATTTCATTCATGTTGGCAGGACGTAATGCATTTAGCGAAGCATTTAGAAATGCGGGACCAAAAATTCTTGAACCCGTTTATAATGTTGTGGTATCAGTACCTAGCGATTATATGGGTGATGTGATGAGTGATCTTCAAGGCCGTCGTGCTATGATTATGGGAATGGAGAGTGATAAGGGTATTGAGAAACTTAATGCTAGAGTTCCACTTAAAGAAATGTCAAGCTACTCCACTTCTCTAAGCTCAATCACAGGAGGTAGAGGTTCGTTTACAATGAGCTTTGCAGAATACGAGCTAGTTCCATCTGATGTTCAAGAAAAATTATTAAAAGAATATCAAGAGCAAAACGAGGAAGATTAAGTCTTCATTCATATGAACTTGTATTAATATGCAAAGGGGCGAAAAGTAATCTTTTCGTCCCTTTATTTTTTATGTCTAAAATAAAACCAGACTACTAATTGCAACTATTAAATGATAAACATAAAAAAGTTATTTAAAAGTATTATTTTTGTAGTTAATTAATTTAAAGTACAATTTTCACTACAAACACATGAACAAGTCAATAATCAGGCAAGTTGTATTGCTATTCCTGTTATCCCCTTTTATGGTATCATTCGCTCAGTCTTTTGAGGGAAGCTACAAGTATAATAATGATTCCATTATGTTTTCAAACGATAAGGTCATTTTTAATTTAAGTGACTTTGGGGCATTATCATCACAAATAGTTGGGGAAGGAACCTACCAATACACAGACAGATACTTAATTATTGATACAAAAGAATATTCGGGCAACAAGTCGAGCTTAAAAAAACAACCCTCAAGCACTACTGATACAATAAACATTGTGATAAATGGTATTGACGGATATGCTTTTTCGGGAGTTCTTGTTGAGTTCCTGTCTAAGTCTAACAAGGTGCTAGATAGAAAAGTTACCAATGATTACGGTAAGGTCGAATATATCAACAACGATAAAATCAAAGGCATAAGAGTGTCACACATGGGATATAATAATCTAGAGACTGACATAGACAACAACACAGATATATCTGTTATCCTTGCTAAGAATAATGTTATTCAGAACCAAACAGTAGTTATAGAACTCATTGAGGATGATGAACAATCGATTCAGGTAAGATTATTGTCTGATAAATTTATACCCGGTAAAAATATAGATAAAGATTTAGAGAAGCTTTTAAAGAACGCCAACAAGGCTAATATCTTAAGCAAAAGATTAAAAAAGGAATACGTCTCTATATTCTACAATAAATAGAATTATAGCACGACAATCAATAAAAAAAGCCTCATGAATATTAATTCAGTGAGGCTTTTCTATTATTATGTCGTATGCTCTATTGCTTACACAACGTACAATGAGCTGATAGACTCATTATTTGTAACTTTCATTATAGCAGTTGCAAACATATCTGCTACAGACAATACTTTAACTTTGCTGCATGATTTGTAGTAAGGAATGCTGTCTGTGAAGATAATTTCTGACAAAGAAGAGTTTTCAACTCTTTCGCTTGCGGGATCAGACATCACTGCGTGGCTAGCAATAGCTCTAACTGATTTTGCACCATGGCTCATCATTAGCTCTGCTGCACGAGTCATAGTACCTGCAGTATCCACAATGTCATCAATTATTAATACATCCATACCGGTTACATCACCGATAATTTGCATGTCTGATATCTCATTGGCTTTCTTTCTTAGCTTATAACAAATTACCATAGGACATCCCAGGAATTTAGCATAAGCACTAGCTCTTTTTGTACCACCAACGTCGGGAGTTGCAATAACCAAATTATCTTGATTAAATGACTTCATATAATCCACAAATACACCCGAAGCATATAAGTGGTCAACAGGAACATCAAAAAATCCTTGAATTTGATCCGCATGTAAATCCATTGTTATCAGACGATTTATACCTGCTGACGCAAGCATATCCGCTATAAGTTTTGCTCCCACACTCACTCTTGGCTTGTCCTTTCTATCTTGACGCGCCCATCCAAAATATGGAATAACAGCAACTATAGACTTAGCAGATGCTCTTTTAGCAGCATCAATCATTAAAAGTAGCTCCATCAAGTTGTCGGAACTGGGATAAGTGGATTGAATAAGAAAGACCTGTCTCCCACGAATAGACTCTTCATAAGAAACAGAAAACTCCCCATCCGCAAAATGTTCCACAATCATATTGCCCAGGGGACATCCTAGACTTTCACAAACTTTTTCGGCAAAATAACGAGATTTAGTACCCGAAAAAACTTTAAAAGGTAATTCTTGCATGACCTATTGATAATATTTTATTAGTTTATTTAAAACAGCTTTTGTATGTTATTGTGCTTGTTTTGTATTAATTGCAAAAATACAAAATTAAATCATTAATGTAATCATAAAGCAACTACTTTATATATCTCACCACTATTTTGTTTGATATTTACTTTGAGCGATTTATCTTTATTGAATAATATCTCCGATTTAGAATCACTTAGCAGGGTAGTTGCTACAAATTTGCTTTTATCTGACAAATTAAAGAAGCTAAAAGCATGCTCAGGAATTTCAATGTCTATTTCTACATCTCTATCATCAAAATTTACTACAACCAATATTAGTTCATCTTTATATCCTCTTAAAAATGCAAATTGTCTGGTAGAGTCAAAGTTTATATTTTCATAATTCGCATACATCAAATCATAGAAAGAACCATTTGACAGAGCTTTCTCTGTATTACACAGAGTTATAAGTTTGGAATAGAACTGCTTCTGGCCTTTCTCTTCACTAGTAAGCAAAGTTTCATTCCATTTTCCATTATTATTCCATCTCCTCACAGTATCAACAGACCAATAATCAAATATGGTTGTCCGTCCGTCTCTTCCACTAAATCCTTCTTCGTCCATACCGCGCTCACCAAGCTCTTGTCCAAAATAAATCATCACCGGATTTGTATTAATACAAGCAGATACGATCATCAACGACTTTGCTTTCTCAGCACTATTCAAAAAGAAATCCGAAGCTACTCTTTGCTCATCATGGTTCTCAATAAAATTAAGCATCTTATGCTGAATATCTCCCACATCATTTAATGCAAAGCTAATATCAGAGGCTGGTCTGTTATTACATGCCACATCTCGCAATACATCATACACACCTACTTTATCATATAGGTAGTCGAAAATATTATCACCCAAAAATGATCTATATAATGATGGATTGTAAATCTCAGCTATAAACAGAGTATTTGCTTTATGCTTTTTAATTTGAGGAATCACCCATTCCCAAAATTCAATTGGCACCATCTCTGCCATATCACACCTAAAACCATCAACTTGCTTATTAGCCCAAAAGAGTAATATATCTCTCATCTTTAACCATGTGTCCGGTACGGGATTAAAGTGTTTTGAGCCACCACCAAGATAATCTATTCCATAGTTTAATTTAATAGTCTCGTACCAATCATAAAGTGAAGGATAACTTGAGAACTGATCATTACCCGTAGCCTTCGCGGGGAACTCCTTATAATTAATTTCATCAAACTGGTGTTTAACAAAATCTATATTCAATTCTTCATTAGGAATATAATAGAAGTTATTGTTGGGAGAGAAATGAATTTCTTTGTTGTCAGTTTGTCCAAAATCATCAATGCCATCTGGCTTATTTACCGATTTATAGTTTCGTGCCAAATGATTAGGAATAAAATCTATAATCACACCCATACCTGCATCATGTATTCGTGCAACTGCCATTTCAAACTCGGCCATCCTGTTTTCTACATCATTAGCCAAGTCAGGATCCACATCATAATAATCCCTTATAGCATATGGAGATCCCGCCCTACCCTTTATTATTTCAGGATACTCTTTGGGAATTCCATAAGCAGTATAATCAGAAGTAGAAGCATGTGCTAGTACTCCTATTAGCCATATATGTGTATAACCATCTTGTTTTAATTTATTTAGCAGCACAGTTGATATGTCATCAAACTTTCCACATCCATTTTCTTCTAAAGTGCCGTTTTGAATATTATTGGCATTCATATTACCCATCAATCGTGGTAATATCTGATATATAAATATTTTTTTTTCAGTCATTTATTTTTGTATTGATTTAATCTTGGTAATTCTATTCTTCACCTTTTGTTCCAACTCATTATACCTGTTACATCGTCTCACAATTCGCATTGACTTTTCTCTTGAAAGTGCCTCAGCAGCAGACAGATATCCAAGCTCCATAAGCTCTTCAATATTTTTCAAATCAAACATGAAGTATTTTTCAAAAGAAGGAGTTTCCACTAGTATATCACACATTTTGCGATCCACCAAGGTATTTGAGTTTGACATCAACTTAAATACCCTTTCAGCTGTATTCTTCATATTTGCCTTTTCCGGCATTGCTATAGCCAAAGAAACATTCACACCAATTACAAATTTACACTCATCTCTAATTATGGATACCGGAAAGTTCTTCAACAATCCACCATCTACATAGGGTATGTCATCAATTACTATTGGTTTAAATACTAAAGGAACCGAACATGAAGCCACTACAGAGTCAATAAGAGAATCACCCTCCGAAAAAACAGCTATCCTCCCATTTTTCCAATCTGTAGCTACTGCTTTAAACGGAATTTGAAGCTGCTCAAATTTTGATGATCTAAGATTATTTCTTAAAAACCTATTAATTCCACTACTTTTGAAGAAACCGGTTTTGGGAACTGTTAGTTCTACAAAGTCCTTAAAATCTTTATGCTGAAACAGCTCTGCAATTTCATCCGGAGTGAATCCATCAGCATAAAATACACCTGCAAGCGAGCCTGCACTAGTGCCAACTAATATATTTGGTTTTAAATTATATGCTTCAAATACCTTAAGAGCACCCAGATGTGCAAAGCCTCTTGCACCACCTCCACTAAGAGCATAACCAAGAAAATGTGTATAATCCTTACCGAATAGTGCCATGTCAAATGTGTTTTAAATTGTTTAGTTCTATATTATAGATTCAAA
>CAZSKF010000057.1:0-14316 GCA_964607405.1 uncultured Proteiniphilum sp.
ATAGGAAATATGAAGCCTACTCAGAAAAAGAATACAAACTATATCTGGAAAAATTTATTTAAGTAGAAATACACCAATCAATTTAATTAATAAGAATAATGAGTCAAAATAATATACAGAAGGAAATTGAAGATTTGCGTAAATTGCTTCATGAGCATAACTACAACTACTATGTTAACAACACACCTTCGATAAGCGATTTTGAATTTGATAAATTACTTACCCATCTTATAGAGCTTGAAGCAAAGCACCCCGAGTATTATGATCCCAACTCGCCATCAATGAGAGTGGGCAGCGATATCAATAAGAACTTTGAGCAAGTAACTCATCGCTACTCTATGTTATCACTGCAGAATAGCTATTCGCAGGGAGATGTGGCAGATTTTTATAACCGAGTTAACCGCGGCTTGAATGAGGAGTTCAACCTTGTATGTGAATTAAAATATGATGGTACATCTATTTCTCTTATTTATGAAAACGGGCAATTAACCCAAGCTATCACTCGTGGTGATGGAAGACAGGGAGATGATGTGACGGCAAATGTTAGAACAATACGTAACATCCCCTTAGTTTTGAAAGGAGATAATATCCCCGCCTATGTTGAGTTTAGAGGAGAGATATTAATGTCGTGGGATGTATTTGATGCACTCAACAAAGAGCGTGAGGAGCAAGAAGAGCCTCTTTTTGCAAATCCTCGTAATGCAGCCTCAGGCACACTCAAGCTTCAAGACCCAAAGGTGGTGGCTTCACGCCGTCTCGAATCATACATATATTATATGCTGGGCGAAGAGCTACCCACCGATAGCCACTATGATAATATGAAAATAGCATCTGCTTGGGGCTTTAATGTATCCAGCACAATGAAAAGATGCAGTACAATGGATGAAGTAATGGACTTCCTTAGCTATTGGGATGTGGAGCGCAAAAATCTGCCAGTAGCCACAGATGGCGTAGTGGTAAAAGTGGACTCGTTGTCACAACAGCGCAATCTTGGTGCCACGTCCAAGTTTCCACGTTGGGCTATTGCATATAAGTTTGATGCCGAGCAGGCCATTACGCGTCTCGACTCCGTGTCATACCAAGTGGGGCGCACGGGTGCTGTAACTCCCGTAGCAAATCTTGAGCCTGTGTTATTATCGGGAACCATAGTGAAACGTGCATCGCTTTATAACGAAGATGCCATTAATGCCCTAGACCTGCATATTGGTGATATGGTGTATGTGGAAAAGGGAGGAGAGATAATTCCAAAAATCACTGCGGTCAACAAAGAGGCCAGATTTTTGATTGGCGATAAGATAACATTTGCCAAACGCTGCCCTGATTGCCAAACGCCGCTAATCCGATACGAGGATGAAGCTGCCCATTATTGCCCAAATCAAACTGGATGCCCACCTCAAATAAAAGGGCGCATAGAGCACTTTGTAACCCGCAGGGCTATGGATATTAATATTGGTCCCGAAAGCATATCACTTCTTTATGATAAAGGGTTGATTCATGATGCATCAGATTTGTATCAGTTAAAGTTTGACGACCTTGCAAATCTTGACAGATGGGGTGTAACCAGTGCCAGTAATCTTCTTAAAAGTATTGATAACTCAAAAGCTATCACTTACGAAAAAGTATTGTTTGCATTGGGCATTCGCTTTGTGGGCGAAAATGTGGCCCAAAAGCTTGCGGCTGCCTTCTCCAATATTGATTTGCTTGCAGCCGCTACGGTAGAGCAACTGATGGAAGTGGATGAGATAGGTAATAGAATAGCACAAAGCGTTCGCGACTATTTTGATAATCCCGACAACGTATCGTTCGTAAATAAATTAAAGGCGGCAGGTCTTTCGTTCTCATTAAGCGAAGAGGCATTAGCCTCAAGAACTGATAAGCTGGAAGGGCTGACTATAGTTATCAGCGGAAAGTTTAGTCTTCACTCTCGTGATGAATATAAGGCTATGATTTCTCAGCATGGAGGCAAAAACACCGGCTCTATATCCAAAAATACAGACTACATACTGGCAGGCGAAAATATGGGACCGGCCAAATTAGAAAAGGCACAAAAACTGGGAGTTAAGATTATTAACGAACAGCAGTTTCTGGATATGATTTTATAATATCCACAATATCTTCCCAGGGCAATAGTTTGCCATCGCCCACATCACCACAGGCCAGTTCGCCATTGCCTGTGTCATAAACGTTGTAACCAAATTTTGTAAGCTTCGCAATATTATCCTGAACGATGACATTGCGGAGCATATTTGTATTCATTGCCGGAAAGATGAGAGTGGGGCAGGTTACAGCCAAAGCAATTGTTGAGAGCATATCGTCAGCAATGCCGTTTGCCATTTTGCCAATAATATTTGCCGATGCAGGCGCAATTACAAATAAGTCGGCCTGCTTTGCAAGTTCAATGTGTTCTACCTTTTCGTGCCCGTCGGCGCTAAACATTTCTGTTACCACTGTGTTTCTCGAAAGAGTTTCGAATGATAATGGTGCAACAAATCGTTGTGCCGAGTTTGTCATTACCACCGACACGTTGTACCCATCTTTTGATAATTGATTTACAATTTCCAGCGCTTTGTAGCAGGCAATACTGCCTGTGACGCCGATAAGAATATTTTTCATATCAATTAAGTTTATTATCTCATTTGTAGTTTAGCATATACTCAACAATAGTGTCTGCAATATGCCTCTTTCCGGTGGGTCTTGCCACTATGTTGCCATCCTTTATCAGCAGCCCTGTGTGATTATCACCCGAGATGCTGCCTAGCTCGTTGGCAAACACAAAGTCGCATTCGTTTTTTGTTTGCAATCTATTTGCCACATCCACCAATGTATCCTCGCTCACATCACGCAGCAGCTTAAAGCCTACCAATACCGTTTTGGGATTGTTTTGCTTGATCAGCGGAATCACCTTCTTTGTTGTTTTCAGTCCCATTAATATGGGCTCTGATGATGATATCTTGGCACCCTCTCCATATCTGCTTTGGGGAAGAGTGAGTATATCTCTGATAGCATCTATATTGTACTCTTTGTTTTGAGCAAAATATGCGGCCAACTCATTAGCCAAGTTTTTAACACTCACAGCATGCGCAAATGTGAAGTCTGAAATAGCCATAGAGTGAATAAAGTGTGTGATATGTTCGTTCCGAGTTAGTGTGTCCACAGCATTGAATACACTTTCGGCATCTTCCACATTAATAAACTCTACAAACTCTTTGTGTGCCTCAGGCAGTTCCCTCCTTATAGCAGTGGGCGTAAGTATATAGAAAACTCTAAACTTCTTGTCACCCTTTGATAAAAAGTAGCTTAAGGTTGCTTCAAGGCAGTTCCAGCCAAGAGAACCCGTGCTGACGTTAGTGAGTTTTCTCACTCCATCCACATTCTCAGAAGTTCCCCCGGCTGTAATTGCTATTTTATACATATTGCTATTATATCTTTTGGCTGATTTTATTCTCTTTGTCCAAGATATAGACAAGTGGCTTGTGCTCCTTAGCCTCTTCGGGTGTCATTTGCACATACGCCATTATTATTATTTCGTCTCCCGGTTGCACCAGCCTGGCTGCCGCACCGTTTAGGCAAATTGTGCCACTGTTGGCTTCGCCCTCTATTATATATGTCTCAAAGCGAGCACCATTGTTGATGTTCACCACATGTACTTGCTCCCATACAAGCAGATCGCCCTCCTCTAGTAATGATTTGTCGATAGTGATACTGCCCGTGTAGTTTAAGTTAGCCTCAGTAACGGTTGCCCTATGAAGCTTTGTTTTTAGCATTGTTAGCTGCATAAATCTTATTTCTTTTCTAAAATGATGTTGTCTATTAATCTTGTCTTACCAAATTTCACAGCCACAGCTGCAATAGCCTTCTCCTCAATATTGTTGATAACCTTAAGCGAGGGGTATTCGTATATGCTCACATAGTCTATGTTGGCAAGCGGCATTTCGTTTATCTTGTTGGTGATAATCTCTTTTAGAGATGCAATACTGTTTTCGCCGCCATCAAATGCTGCTTGCGCCACTTTCAGGGCTTGACTTAGAATTAATGCCTGCTTTCTTTCTTCGTCAGACAGATAGGTGTTGCGTGAGCTCATTGCCAAGCCATCCTCTTCTCTAACAATTGGGCAAACAATCAGTTCGATATCCATATGCATATCGCGCACCATTTGTATGAGCACTGCTGCCTGTTGTGCGTCCTTTTGTCCAAAGTATGCTTTGTGAGCTTTCACTATATTAAATAGCATTGCCACAACGGTGGTAACGCCCCTAAAGTGTGACGGACGCGATGCACCGCACAATACCTTGGTGATGTCTCCCTCTACTTCCACAAATGTGGAGCTGCCTTCGGGATACATTTCGCTTACCGAAGGATAGAATATAATGTCGGCACCGGCGCTTTTGGCCAATTGCTCATCGCGCTCTATATCTCTGGGATATGAGTCGAAATCTTCGTTGGGTGCAAATTGAGTTGGATTCACAAAGTCGCTCACCACCACAATATCATTATCGGCCTTGGCGCGACGTATTAATGATAAGTGACCTTCGTGCAGAAAACCCATTGTGGGTACAAAACCAATGGTTTTGCCCTCCTTTTTGTAAGAGCCGACAAGTGATCGCAGCTCTTTTATAGTTTCAATAATCATTGGTTGCTTAGTATAGTTTATCAATAACTTCCGAGTCGATAGTGAAGGTGTGCTTGTCGGTTGGGAAATCGCCATTTGCCACCTCTTCTATATATGATTTAAGCGCAGTGTTGATATCAATATTAAGTTTGGCATATTGTTTCACAAACTTCGGAACAAAGTCGCTAAACATACCAAGCATATCATTCACCACCAGCACCTGACCGTCACAGTCTCTGCCTGCGCCAATTCCTATTGTGGGCACACTCACGCTTTCGCTCACCAGCTTGGCCAGCTTAGCGGGAATCCCTTCAAGAGTGATGGCAAACACGCCGGCTTCTTCAATAGCCTTTGCGTCTTCTATAATTTGTCGTGCGGCAGCTTCATCTTTGCCCTGCACCTTAAATCCGCCAAAGGCATTTACCGATTGGGGAGTCAAGCCAATGTGTCCCATTACGGGGATTTGTGCGTCAACTATTGCTCTTATTACGTCAATATATTTGGTTCCGCCCTCGAGCTTCACGGCATGTGCGCCGCCTTCTTTCACCAAGCGTCCTGCATTGCGCACCGCATCTTCTACCGATACGTGATACGACATGAATGGCATATCCGATACAATAAGAGCACGCTTTGCACCCCTTGCCACTGCTTTGGTGTGATAGATGATGTCATCCACAGTTACGGGTAGCGTGGATTCGTTTCCCTGAAAAACCATGCCCAGCGAGTCGCCAATCAATATGGCATCAATACCAGCTTCATCCACTATTTTAGCCATCGAATAGTCGTAAGCGGTGAGCATAGTAATTTTTTGATTATTGTCTTTTGCTTCCTGAAAAGACTTAATTGTAAACTTCTTGTTCATAACCTAAAATGCTTAATCTAATATATCTTTGAGTTTATCGTCGTTTATCATTTTCATTGTTTCTCTGCCCAGGTCTTTATACAGTTCTTCCCACTGCGGCATCTCCTGTTGCAGTATTTCAATATGTTGCTTCACCGTTTCGGCATCTCCTCTTTTTATGGGACCTGTTAGTGCATCCTTTGGCTCTTTTGTCATCAGGTTTTGCATCACGCTCTTCATCAATGGCATTGTGGCGCGTGCAACATATGCCTTGGGCAGGCCTGCTTGATCAAACATCTCTTGTGCCGCATTGGCAAGTGTCACCATATAGTTAGACAACATGCAGGCTGCAGCATGGTATAATGCCTTTTTGCTCTTGTCTATCTTAAAGGTGTAGTTGCAGCAGATCTGCAAGATGTTGCTAATGCGCAAATTGTTGTTGCCCATTTTTTCCTCTATCGCAAACCATGTACTGGCAAGTGCTCTCACCGAATCTTCGGGATTGCCAAAGGCCAGTAGTGGATGTGCCACCGCAACGTGATAGCCTGCCTCTTGGGCCTCCGTTAGTATATCTATATTGTGTACGCCGCTGGTATGTATCACTAGTTTGTGATTATTGTTGCTTGTTGGTACGTTGGCAATTTGCTGTACAATTTGTTTTATTTGGTCGTCCGGTGTGGTTATCCAAATAGTATTGCTTTCCGAAATTAGTTTTTCGAGGCTGGTATATGATTTTGAATGGGTTATTGATGCAGCCTTTATTGCGCTTGCTTCACTACGGCTCAGGTAGCCTTGTATCTCAAAGCCGTTTTGTTTGAAATATTGCCCAAGGGCAGTACCAACTTTGCCCGCTCCTATAAACGAAATTGATGGTTTCAATCTTATTCTTTTTTAAATGTTTGAGCTACAAAGTTACAAAATATATTCGAAACGGGCTGATTGACAATCAAATTAGTATTCCTCAGGCCTATTTGTGTATAAGCCTGAGGTTGATACTGTCTGTGTGTTTATCTCTTTTTCTGTGGTTGCGTATGTGGCTACAGATCCTTTAGCTTGAATGGATTGTAGGATACATCGTCGTCAAATACGTCTTCGCCTTCGCGCTTTTTCACCCATTTCACTATGCGGTTGGTTACGGGTAGAATGATTATTTCGTACGCTGTTTTCATTCCCGTTTGGGTAAGAATCAGGATACCCAAATCGGCAGTGGGGATGACGCCATAAAATGCCAGACTGAAAAATATCATTGAATCGGCTCCCTCGCCGGCAAGGGTTGATACGATGGCGCGGAGTGAGAAGTTGCGACCCTTTTGCATGATTTTCATTTTGCTCATCACCATGGCATTCAAAAACGAGCCAACCAAGAATGCTATAAAGCTAGCAATGGTGATTCGCTGTGTATTGCCCAATACTAGTGCAAAAGCCTCCTGATGGGTGAAATTGTCGGATCCGGGCACAATGATGCTGAGCCTGAAGACTAATATTACCAAGAAGTTCATCAAAAAGCCATACCATATAATAAGGCTTGCTTTTTTAAAACCCCACACCTCGGCAATAAGGTCGTTTATGACATACGATACTGGAAAAATGAGAAGTCCCGCAGTTGCTTCGATGGGACCAATGTTGATTAATTTTTGCTCAACTATGTTGGCAATAATCAGGCAGGTTGTGAAAAGCAACCCGCTAACTAGGTAAGTTACCGATACTTGTCGTTTCATAATCTTGTTTTTTTAGCGTGGTTACCAAGCACACGCACTATTAGTTGTTTTTAAAATTTAGGGCGCAAAGGTAGATAATTTGGCCGATATGCTCAATTATTATTGCATTAAATTAAAAACCACCGCTCGCCATCCCACTTCAATAGCTTGATGCTGATGTGTGGTGATTGCGCTTCGGCCATATCATAGGTGTCTTTGTCGCTGTGTGGGGCTAGAGTTGTGGCAACGGCAGTTTCTTGTTGCGCCAGTGCCCCTCCTTGTGGGCTGCTGTGTGCCATGATTGACTCATGCTTATGTATTGGCTCATTGATACGCTCTGCTACGAGTTCTTCCACGTATTCTTCCACGCGCTGCTGCTCTGCTACTGCTTGTGTGGGCTCTATGGGCTTGTTGTCAAGCGGCGGTGCCATTAGTTCTTCCACTTTGGGCTTGGCAACGGCTTGTGAGACTGGTTTTTTGTTAGTTCGCTTGGTATCGCGCATTTTCACCATGGCGTGCTGCTCCGTCATGAATTGCTTTAACGTATTGTATAGCAATACCATTGTTTCTTGGTCTTCTTCACAATCTCTTATTTTGTTAGTGAGAAGCATCATGAAAAACTGCCATTCAAATACAGCCTCGCGTCTCACTTCGGTGTATCCTCGCTGTGGTTTTGCATTGGCAATATCCATTGTGCGAGATAGTTGGGCGTCAACTATCTTTTCGTTTAGCTCAAACATTTCGTTAAGCATTGGCAAGAAGCATGTGTCTATGGCGTGCCTAAACTCTGGTATGGTTTCATAATCTTGCCTCATCATGTGCACCACCACCGTCAGCTTGTCTATGCCAAGGTCGTAGAGCCTGTTGCCATAGCCCTTTAGCCATTTTGAGATGAATATATATTGCTCTTGGTTGACATCCGGATATAGCGTTAGCCTTGCGTTAAGTCCGCTTTGCACAATGATGTATGATAATAGCTTTTTGCGCTGGGCGTGCCATTGGTTTATCATTTTGGTATTTTGGTGGCTTGTGGGCACGGGGCGCAGTGCCTGCAGTTCGTTGTTGATGGTTTGCAGGTCTAATATATATTGTGGGTAGAAGTTTACATCCTTCAAAATACGGCTTACGGACATCCATAAAAGATTGGATAGGCTTGCAAATTCGGTATTGCCTAGTTTTCGCATCCAGCTAAGTGGTATTTTCTTGTATTGACGTGTCTTTTTGTTCATATTTTTGTTTCTTGCGTTAAAGGGTTTTGTAGATCATATAGTGCAGCTCCAAAGCGGGCTGGCAACTAATTGCAAATATAATCATTTTAGTATTTAAAAGCTATCATTTGCAATTAATAATGTAGTTGTATTTGGGGTGGGGTGTGCATGTTGTGCATAGTGGTGTTTTGGGGTGCTGTGTTTTTTGTGTGTATGGGTTGAATGTGATGTTTGGTTTTGCTAATGTGTTGTCTTGTTGGTTGATAGGCATGTTTGTTTTAATGATTCAGCGTTATTGAACTCAAAATGTAAACTTGTTATTGCATTATTCACGCCATTTTCCTAAAAATGTGTTTTTACATTTGATGTTCCAGAGCCATTTTATTAAAAAACTAAACTTGTTATTGTACTATTCACGATACTTTATCGCAATTACAATTTTACATTCAGCGCTTCTGCATCATTTTATTAAAAATGTAAACTTGTTATTGCACCATTCACGCTCATATATATCAAAAACAATGTTTGGAATGGCGGCCAAACTATGCGGAATGGTGAATATAAAATTACAAGCGGAGCTGTGGGGTGTGGAATGATAAATGTATTTTTGCTTTTTGGCTTCGAAGATTTAGGGTATAAAAAAACCGCCTCAAGTTTTATGTTGAGGCGGCAATTTATGATAAATGCAAATGCTAGTTATGAGAACGAGCAGTTTGGTTGCGTAACAACTTGGAAGAAGTCGTTGCCCTTATCATCCACAAGGATGAATGCAGGGAAGTCTTCAACCTCAATTTTCCATATTGCTTCCATTCCCAGTTCGGGATACTCTACGCACTCAAGGCTCTTGATGCTATCTTGTGCAAGTATGGCTGCCGGGCCGCCAATGCTGCCTAGATAGAAGCCACCGTGCTTCTTGCAAGCGTCAGTAACCTGCTGGCTTCTGTTTCCTTTTGCTAGCATAATTAAGCTTCCGCCGTGCGATTGTAGCAAGTCCACGTACGAGTCCATTCTTCCGGCCGTGGTTGGTCCCATAGATCCTGATGCATATCCTTCGGGTGTTTTGGCAGGGCCTGCATAATAGATTGGGTGATCTTTTACGTATTGTGGAAGTCCTTCGCCGTTGTCTATTCTTTCTTTAAGCTTTGCGTGAGCTATGTCGCGACCCACGATGATTGTTCCGTTTAGCGACAGGCGTGTAGATACCGGATATTTTGAAAGTTCGGCCAATATTTCGGGCATTGGTTTGTTAAGGTCTATTCTCACACCGCCGCCTTCGCCTGCTTCGCGCATCTCTTCTGGGATTAGTCTTGCGGGATTGTCTTCCATTTTTTCAATCCATATTCCTTCTTTGTTGATTTTTGCTTTTATGTTTCTGTCTGCCGAGCACGATACGCCCATCCCTACGGGACATGATGCACCGTGGCGTGGAAGGCGAACCACTCTGATGTCGTGAGCAAAGTATTTTCCTCCAAACTGAGCGCCCAGACCTAAATCCTCGGACGCTTTCTTTAGTTTTTCCTCTAGCTCAAGGTCTCTAAATGCTTGTCCGTGCTCATTCCCTTCGGTTGGCAGGTTGTCATAATACTTTGTTGATGCCAGCTTCACTGTTTTTAGGTTAGTTTCGGCCGATGTGCCGCCAATAACAAATGCCAAGTGATATGGAGGACATGCTGCTGTGCCCAGTGATTTCATTTTGTCAATCAAAAACTCTTCCAGTCTTCCGGGTGTAAGCAATGCTTTAGTTTCCTGATACAGGTATGTTTTGTTTGCTGAGCCTCCGCCCTTTGCAACGCATAGGAAGTTGTATTCGCTACCTTGGGTGGCGTATAGGTCTATCTGTGCAGGTAGGTTTGTGCCGGTATTCACCTCGTCATACATGTTTAGAGGTGCGTTTTGAGAGTAGCGCAGGTTTTCGTTGGTGTATGTGTTGTAAACACCACGAGAAAGTGCCTCTTCGTCGCAACCATCTGTCCATACTCTTTGTCCTTTCTTGCCCATAATGATGGCTGTGCCTGTGTCTTGGCAAAATGGCAGAATGCCTTTGGCCGAGATTTCAGCATTTCTCAAAAATGTAAGAGCCACAAATTTGTCGTTGTCGCTTGCTTCGGGGTCTGTTAGTATTTGTGCCACTTGTTGTTGGTGGTCGGGGCGAAGCAAAAATTGCACATCTCTAAACGCTGTTTGTGCCATAAGTGTTAAACCTTCGGGCGAAACCTTTAGAATTTCTTTTCCCTCAAACTCTGCTGTTGAGACGTGTTCCTTTGTCAAAAGATAATACTCTGTAGTGTCTTTCGAAAGTGGAAATGCCTCTTGATACGTAAATGGTTTTGTTGCCATAAAAAATTATTGTTTATTATTTTATTTCTATTTGGTACAAAAATACGAATAAAAAGTGACTTCTCTTTAGCCAAATTCTTAAATAATGAAATTTTTCTTTATTTGACTTTTGCAGCCTAATGCGATTATAAATAATGTGTTATGAATATGTGGCTGGTTAGCCGTAAATTTTGTTCCTTTGTATTCTGAAATAATAATGATGTAATCATGCGTTTATCTGAACTAAAAACTGGCGACAAGGCGTACATACTTAAGGTTAATGGCTCCGGGGCTTTTCGAAAGCGAATTCTGGAGATGGGTTTTGTGCGCGGACAGGAGGTGAAATCTATTCTTAATGCTCCACTCAAGGATCCTATCAAATATGGTATCATGGATTATGAGGTTTCGTTGCGCCGCAGCGAGGCTGTATTGATTGAGGTATCAAAGCTAAGGGAGGATGTAGATGTTTTGAAGTCTGAGTTGTCGGGTGTGGGTGTGGAGTATGATGATGCGCCTTTGGTATCTGTAGATAAGGCATTGAAAATGTCCGACTCAAAGCTTATTACTGTGGCTTTGGTGGGTAATCCCAATTCGGGCAAGACTTCAATATTCAATCTGGCATCGGGTGCTCACGAGCATGTGGGCAACTATGGTGGTGTCACGGTTGATGCCAAAGAGGGGATAATGAAGCATGGAGATTACACATTTAGGTTGATAGACCTGCCGGGTACTTATTCTCTGTCGGCCTATTCGCCTGAGGAATTGTATGTGCGAAAATATATTTTTGACGAAAAGCCGGATGTTATCATCAACGTAGTTTCGGCTTCGGCGCTTGAGCGCAATCTTTATCTCACCACCGAGTTGATAGAACTGGAGCAGCCCATGGTGATAGCTCTCAATATGTTTGATGAGTTGCAAAAAAGTGGTCGCGAGTTTGATTACAAGTCTCTTTCCACAATGCTTGATGTGCCCATTGTTCCCACGGTTGGCAAAAAGGGCACGGGGATTCCCCAATTACTTGATTCGGTAATAGAGATTTACGAGTCGGAGGGCTCTGATAGGAGAGTGGCAATACCTTATGGGCGTGTGCTTGAGAAATCTATCTCTGTGATGAAGCGTGAATTGTTGTCTGCAAATGGAGATATCTCTTCGCTGGGTATGCCTTTGAGATATCTGAGTGTTAAACTGCTGGAAGGTGATAAGGCTGTAGAAAAAGATATTGCCGCACAGGAGCGCGGACAGGAATATATTGCACGAAGAGACAAAGAGAACGACTACATGGAGCGCCTGCTAAAGGAGGATGCCGAGTCGGCTTTTGTTAATGCTCGCTATGGTTTTATAGCGGGTGCGCTTAGAGAAACATTTGAAGACAAGCATAGCGAACATGCCAAAACCAAAGCATTGGATGCTGTGCTGACAAATAAATATTTTGGATTGCCTCTTTTCTTTGTGTTCCTGTGGGTCATGTTTGAGACTACCTTTAGGCTTGGCGAGTATCCTATGGATTGGATAGAAAGCCTAGTGGCAATGATAGGAAATACTGTGCGCCAAAACATGGGTGATGGTCCTCTAAAAGATTTGCTGGTGGATGGTGTCATTGGCGGAGTGGGGGGAGTTATAGTGTTTTTGCCCAACATAGTGATACTTTATGCTTTTATTGCCTTTATGGAGGATTCGGGATATATGGCTAGGGCAGCATTTATAATGGATAAGCTGATGCATAGAATAGGGCTTCATGGCAAATCGTTCATCCCCTTGATTATGGGTTTTGGGTGTAATGTGCCTGCTATTATGTCCACCAGAATGATAGAGAGCCGAAATAGTCGTATGATAACTATGCTCATCGTGCCTTTCATGTCGTGTAGTGCCCGCTTGCCTGTATATATATTATTTGTAAGTGCATTTTTTGCAAAGCATGGCAGCTTCATTATGTTGGGGTTATACTTTGTGGGCATATTGGTTGCAATTCTCACGGCCTTGTTGTTAAGGAAGTATTTCTTTAAGGAGGAGGATACACCTTTTGTTATGGAGTTGCCGCCCTACAGGATGCCTACTTTTAAGTCTGTTATTATACATATGTGGGAACGCTCTAAGATGTATCTTCTAAAAATGGGAGGACCAATCCTAGTGGCTTCTATTGCTATTTGGTTTTTGGGCTATTTTCCGCAAAACGAAGAGCGCGACCAAGATTATGACAGAAAGATAGCCCAGGTTGAGGCTTCCGTGTTGTCTGAATCTGACAAGGATGAGGTTATTTCTGAACTTCAGTTTGCTAAGCATACCGATCATCAGGTCAATTCGTATATTGGCAAGATTGGTCACTTTATGGAGCCCGTGATGAAACCTTTGGGTTTTGATTGGAAGATCTCTGTGAGTCTTCTTTCGGGTATGGCGGCCAAGGAGATTGTTATTAGTACGATGGGGGTGCTATACACGGGCGATAGTGAAGATCAGCAATCGCTGCAAACACGTTTGCTGTCTGAGAAGCATCCTGACGGAACGCCTATCTTTACTCCTCTTGTGGTGATTGGCTTTTTGTTGTTCACGCTAATTTACTTTCCTTGCATAGCCACCATTGTTGCTATCAAAGAGGAATCGCACAATTGGAAGTGGGCAATGTTTAGTGTGTTTTATTCTACCGGGCTGGCGTGGCTTTTTGCATTTTTGGTGTATCAGATTGGTGGCTTGTTTATAAACTAATCGGTGCTTAATTCTGTTTTAATGTTATGAAATTGCAAATGATTATAGTTGTAGTTATCGGTGTTGTTGTTGCATCGGTTATTCTGCGCAGTGTGTATAGGTTTTTCTTTAACAAAGATTCTTCTAACGGCTGTGGCAGTTGTTCGGGTTGTGAGTTTAATCCGCACAATGCTGATAAGTGAATGATGCGATTGGGCTTCTGTGAAGAATCTCGTTTGTGTTGACTGTTAGATTGTTGCAATATTAAAAATAATATCTGCCCTTCCAATATAATACTGTAATAGTTTGATAATTACATGAATTATTGTATCTTTGCAGTCCGATTATTAAAAATTCATATATAATAGTTTGATTTATAGCTTCTTATTTGCCATTTAGTCCCTTAGCCAGACAAAACGGAGAGGCTTTTATCATGCTGAATTTTTTAAACGAACTAAAAAACAAAAAGTAAAGTGAACACTTTAAGTTATAAAACAAAACACGTTAATAACGAAACGGCTCTGAAAGAATGGGTTGTGATTGACGCTGAAGGCCAAACATTAGGCCGAATGAGCTCGAAAGTAGCTAAATTGTTGAGAGGTAAATACAAACCTAGTTTTAGCCCTCACGTTGACTGTGGTGATAATGTTATTATCATTAATGCAGACAAAGTAGAGCTAACAGGTAAGAAGTGGACTGATAGAGTTTACTATCGTCACTCAGGTTACCCGGGTGGTCAAAAGTCATCAACTCCTGCAGACTTAATGAATGCCGGTCCTGACAGACTTTTCCGCAAAGTAGTAAAAGGTATGTTGCCAAAAAACAAATTAGGCGATGCTATCTTGAAAAATCTTTATGTGTATGCCGGAAGCGAGCACCCACATCAAGCACAACAACCCAAACAATTAGACATTAATACACTCAAATAATAAGATGGACGTAATAAATTCAATCGGAAGACGCAAA
>CAZSKF010000058.1:0-14093 GCA_964607405.1 uncultured Proteiniphilum sp.
AACGAGATAAAAGATTTAAAAGACCTTTAAGATAACTCGTGCGATAATACGTGATATTTTTTATGTAAGTTTGTACTCAATGAAAGAAAAGATACTCATATTTATAGTTTGCTTAGCATTTTCATCAGTAGCTATGTCTCAATCACGAATCATTATCCCTAATGACTCGACGGGCAATAATGAAACTAGCAATACGGAAAACAAAGCGTTACCATCCAGAGGAGGTCATAGCCATGATGCTGCGATTGATACAGTCAACCTGGAGCTGCCTGCAGCAACTGTGTGGCACATAGATCCAAGAAGTGGTGACCGAATAATTGTTGAAATGGACTCTGCAAAGTATAATTTTCAGCAAACAATGGTGCCCGATGGATATTCGGTAGCATCAGGATACACAGGAACTATTGGTTCGTCAATAATGTCAAAAGTATTTTTTGACAATGATGAGTCAAACATATTCCATTTCTATGATGCATACAAACCATACACGTTTGGTCCCACCAAGCAGGTATTTTATAATACTCGCATCCCGTATGCCAAATTGGATTATCAAACAGCAGGCAGCAGGCCGATGAGAGAACAAAGACTTAATGCACTGCTAACAACCAACTTTAATAAGAAAGCAAACATTGCTTTTGAAGGAAATATAATTGATGCAAAAGGGCTTTACAAATCTCAAGGAAACAAGCATAACAACTGGAGTCTATTTGGAAACTATATTACTGACAGGTTTGAAGGACACTTATATGCTGCTACATCAACAATCAAGCACTTTGAAAATGGCGGTATTACTGATGAGACATTTATAACGGATCCTGAATCGATAGGGCAGACATTTCAATCTATTGATATCCCCGTTAGATTTACTGAAACATGGAATAAGCTAAGCACGAAGCAGGTATTCTTCTCGGGAAAATACAACTTAGGATATTATGACAATGGATCTGACTCACTTTCTGCACAGGAGTTTACCCCCGTGGCCAGCATGATACTAACATCCCATTTTATGAGTCAGGACCGAAGATTTATATCTTATGATACAACACAGGTAACTGTGGATAACAAGAGTATGCAATATATAGATCAGTTTTATCCGAATAGATATTATAGTTCTGCTCCTGACGACAGCACTACATTCAGATCTATAAAAAACACCTTGGCACTATCGCTTAATGAAGGGTTTAAACCGTGGGTTAAGTTTGGACTTACTGCTTTTATAGAACACGACTTGAGAAAGTTCACAATGGTGGATAAAATAGATGACGTGATGGGACGAAGCACCCACAATGAAAACTCTGTTTTTGTGGGAGGGATACTCAACAAACAACAAGGTGAGTTTTTACGCTTCAATCTTAAAGCTGACATAGGCCTGCTGGGCGCGAATCTTGGAGAAATGAAACTGCAAGGAGACGTGGAAACAAGTTACAATATATTAGGCAAAAGAACCACACTTAGCGGACATGCATATCTAAAGAATTTGAAACCCACATATTTGCAAAACAACTATAGATCTAAATACTATTGGTGGAATAATGATTTTGGAGATGTACGCAGAGTATTTATTGGAGGAAAGCTTAATATTCCTTTCACTAAAACAATAGTGAGCGTGGGAGTAGAGAACATACAGAACCACATCTACTTTGACAGCGATAGAAACATCACCCAAAATGGAGATAACGTGCAGGTGCTAATGGCAAAGATTAATCAGAGACTAAGACTTGGCATATTTAATTGGGATAACGATGTTGTTTATCAAACATCAACCAAACAGGATGTGATTCCCGTTCCTCAATTAAGTGTTTACTCAAATATGTATCTTAAGACTCTAATAGCAAATGAGCTCACTTTGCAACTTGGTGTTGATGCTCATTACCACACTAAGTATTATGCCCCGGGATACGAGCCTGCTCTGCTTCAGTTTTATAACCAAAAAGAGAAAGAAATTGGCAACTACCCTATCGCCACGGTATATGCCAATATGCACTTGAAGCAAACACGCTTCTTTATTATGTATTACAACGCAGCATCAAGTTTTTTGAAGCCCCGTGAGTATTTTGCATTGCCAAACTATCCCGTCAATCCGGCAATGCTTAGACTTGGCTTGTCAGTAGATCTTCATAATTAGATTGTATTACAAATAAACAACTACACCCAATGAAAATGAAAATGAAAATGAAAATGAATATAAAAATTAGACTCATAATCTATTTCATTCTATTGGCTATTGCAGTATATCTTATGACGGTGTTGTTTAATTTTCAAAAGAAACCAGCCTTTAAACTTCCCAGGGACTATCAGGAGATAATAGAAAGTGGAGCTTTGAACGTGGTAACAGACTACAATACCTTTGGGTATTACGTGTCGGGCGACACGATTGATGGCTTTCAGTACGACCTAATTAAAAAGCTAGAAAAAGATTGGAGCATTACAGTAAATATATTTTTGGAGAATAGTCTTGATGATAACTTAGCTGGATTGGAAATAGGCAAATATGATATTGTGGCTCGAAACATCCCGGTAAATACTAGTTTGAAAGAACGATTTGAGTTCACCAAATCCATCAGCAAAAACAAATATGTATTAGTTCAGCGAAAGGCTGAGTTTAATAATGATAGTTTACCCATTAGACAGCAACTTGACCTGGCCAATAAAGCTATCTATGTGCACAAAGACTCACCGGTGATAATGAGATTACATAATCTTGCAAACGAAATTGGGGATACCATTTTTATCATGCAGGATGAAAAATATGAGCAGGAACAACTAGTTATGATGGTGGCAGGCGGAGACATTGACTTTACCGTATGTAACGAAAGTATAGCTATTAACCTTGCTAATGAATTACCCGAGATTGATATTGCAACAGCAATCAGCTTTACTCAACTAGAATCGTGGGCAGTGCGAATAGACTCGCCAGTATTGCTAGACAGCCTCAACAATTGGCTAAGCAATAAGATAAACCAATATTAATACTATTCAACCCACATTAGGCTGCTCATTATTCCATCGGAAATAAAAATACCCGCTGAAGATAATCTCAAAATATCATCCTCTAAAAGCAGAAATCCATCTTTGATATACTTGTTGGCTATTTGAATAAAATAATTGTAGAGTTTATCACCAAACTTTTCCTTAAGCTCTGTCAGTTCCATACCCTTCATCATTCTTAGCTTTGTCAGCACAAACTCATTGTACTTATCCTTATTTGACAACACCTCATACTCTTGCGGTAGCTCCCCGCCATCAATAGCCCTGATATATTTGCCAATTGACGAAATATTCCAAGATCTTTTGTCACCACTATAAGAATGAGCCGATGGACCAAAGCCAATATACTTTTTGTCGAGCCAATATGATGTATTGTGCTTTGAATAAAGCTTATCCTTAGTAAAATTTGAAATCTCATATTGCTCAAAACCTGCCTGCCCAAGCTTGTCAATCAACATTGAGAACATATCTACACTAGTATTATCACTTACCGGCACTACCCTGCCCCGCTCTAACAAAGTATATAGCTTTGTGTTTTCTTCATATATAAGATGATAGGCTGATATATGCTGAACATTTAAATCAATGGCTTGCTGGAGATTTTCCTGCCATACGTCCAGAGTTTGATTTGGCAATCCATATATCAAATCGATACTGATATTATTAAAACCATTTTGCTGACAAGCTTTAACCGCATTAATAGCATCCAGTGCAGAGTGACGACGACTAAGAAATTTAAGCTCATTATCTTTAAAACTCTGAATGCCTATGCTTATTCTGTTTATGGGAAAACTTGAAATTAGAGAAAGGTACTCAGAAGTCAAGTCATCAGGGTTTGCCTCTATAGTTATCTCCGCATCAGTAGTAACTTTGTAGTTATCATAAATTGTAGAAAATATAACTTCAAAATGATTTGCCTTTAATCGTGTGGGAGTTCCACCTCCAAAGTATATAGTTTCGATTGGTTCCTGCAATTCATCTTTACGCAAAACAAACTCTGCACACAGCGACTCTACAAAATTATCCATACTGCTCTCGTCCACCTCCTTATAGAAATCACAATAAATACATCTAGTTTTACAGTATGGGATGTGTATATAAATTCCTGCCATTAAAATCTTTTTAGTTGTAACTGTTTATTATTCTTTTATATGCCTTGAAGTACTTTCTTACTCTTACAATTGACTCATCATCAATCTCATTTAAGCGACGCAAATCCATATTGTCTGACAAGTCATTTAGCTTAACTTTTACGGCTATGGGATTTTTTATAACTCTTTCGATATACTCATAATAAGTTTCAACATCATCATAATAGGTAATTGCATCAACTGCCTCCACGATATTATTATCAAATCCTTTGAGTCGCAAATCATCTATTGTTAGATCACTATCCTCAACCACATCATGCAGAGCACCCACAATTTTTTCCTGCAAGGTTTGACCCGCATTCATCACTCTGATAACATGACCTATGTATGGTTGATTACTTCTATCATATTGCTCCTTGTGAATCTCCATTGCCAAATCTATAGCCGAGGATAATTGTTGTTCTAAACTCATTTTTGAATGCATATAAAATTCTTATATTGTAGAAAACACATTGGTCATTAATACCAATATCTCAATAATTAATTACTGATTATGCAAAGGTATTATTTTTCATTAGACGAAAAAAATAGACCTCATCTATGACCAACCTAATATAAAACATACCCAAAAACACAAAACCTGTTTACCCAAACCGTAAATAGACTGTACCACTCATACCACCAGGGGATGCTTTACCCCAAAGGCATTGCTGCACACTGAGTTGTTATATATATTTGTTTTTAGATCACAGAATCAATAATTATCAAAAAACATAAAACTATGGCAAAAAGAATATTGATGTTATATCTGTTAATGTTATTATCATTTGCAATGACGGCCCAACAAGTAACGACTAATGGCTCCATTGTAGATGAAAATGACCAACCACTTGCAGGTGTATCAATACAAGTTAAGGGTACATCTCAAGGTACCATATCTGACTATGATGGCAAATTTAATATTACGACACCAAGTAATGCCATCCTACAATTTTCATTTATAGGTTTTGAACCGTTAGAAACACCGGCACAAAGAGATTTTCTAAAAATCGTCCTCAAAGAAGATTTGATATTGATGGATGAGCTAGTGGTAACTGCCCTGGGCATGAAAAAAGAGAAAAAAGCACTAGCATATTCTGTAACAGAGCTAAAAGATGATGCCTTTTTGGTGAAAGAATCCAATTTAATGGCAGGACTTGCGGGCAAAGTAGCCGGAATAAACGTAGTGAAACCAACTACCGGATCAATGGGCTCAAGTAGAATAGTAATAAGAGGAAATGGATCATTTGGTAATAACCAACCATTATATATTGTTGATGGTATGCCCATCAGCAACAGCACATACGGTCAGCCGGGAACATGGGGCGGATTTGACGGTGGAGATGGAATATCTTCTATTAATAGTGATGATATAGAAAGCATGACTGTATTAAAAGGAGGTACTGCCGCTGCTTTATATGGCTCAAGAGCAGCAAATGGGGCTATTATTATTACAACAAAACAAGGAAAAAAGGGAAAAGCCTCTCTTGAAGTAACAAGCTCTTACACACTTGACTCACCCGTAGTAAAGTATTCTGACTTTCAGTATGAATATGGACAGGGATTATTAGGAGCAACACCACAAACTCTTGAAATGACCAAACTAAGCGGCCCCAGTAGCTGGGGAGGCAAATTGGACGGATCGGATGTTATTCAATTTGATGGTGTGAAGCGACCATACACGAATGTAGGGCGCAATAATATCAGAAACTTTTATAATAATGCTTGGTCATTAAACAATACAGTATCAATTGCCGGAGGTACAGATGATATACAATATAGAATAGCAGCGGGAGACCAAAGGATTGACGACTTGTATCCAAATTCGGGCATGGTTCGTAACAATGGCTCGTTGAACCTTTCCACAAAGCTTAGCTCAAAAGTAAGCTTGCAAACTCAGGTAATGTATATGAGAGAAAGAGTGAAAAACAGACAAAACGTTAATGACTATTCGGCAAATGGAAACGTACTACTATGGACATTACCGCCAAATATAGATGTTAGAGACATGTCTCCCGCAGTAAATGCAAACGGTGATGAATTATTATTGTCAGACATTTATGTGTATTTCTCAAATCCCTATTTTATAGCTTACAACAGAAAACAACAAGATGCCAAAGACAGGTTATTTAGCACCATCTCATTGAGATATGATATAAACAACAATTTTTATCTGACAGCACGTGCTGGCGGTGATATGATTTATCGCAGGTCGGAAGTGATAACACCCAAAGGAACAGGATATGACAAAGAAGGATCAATTCTTCTTTTGGAGGTGAGGCAAATATTGAATCAATATTTGGATATGAAAGCAAGGGCAGCAGTGAGTGGCAAATTAACGCATTCACGGGGTGGAACAGCATGATGACCTGGAGCGAATCTATTAGTGCATATGGCAGCAAGTTTATTCAACCCAATCTCAATGTAATGGGAAATACACAAACCACTAGCGGTGTCAAAAGCGTTTCCGAAAACTATATTAATTCATTATTTGCCCAAGCAGAAATCAACTATCGCAGCATTGCTTATTTAACCATTTCAGGACGTAATGATTGGTTTTCCGCACTATCTCTAAAAGGCAAATCCACTCCCAATAATATATTCTATCCATCTGCAGGATTAGGGTTCATAGCCAGTGATGCACTGGATCTTCCATCATTTATTTCATTTTGGAAACTACGTGGAGCCGGCTCACAATCGGGAGGAGCAGTAGGCCCATACAACCTTGCACTAACTTATGGATATGGAGAAGCTATCAATGGAAACCCTACAGGATATGTAAATAGCAGCACAATCCCTAACATAAACCTAAAGCCATTAACCTCTATTTCATACGAAGTAGGCACTGACATACGTTTCTTTAACAACAAAATTGGCATTGACGCTACTTACTACGTACGAAACACTAAGGATGATATTGTTACAGCACAAATATCCTCTGGGTCAGGCTATAATAATGTATTAATAAATGCCGGTAAAATAGAGAATAAAGGTTTTGAGTTTCTCATAACATCTACTCCAATAAGTACTAACAGTTTTGAATGGAACACGTCATTAAACTTCTCTTATAACAACAGTAAAATTATACAAATAAACGACAGGATAAACAGCTTTGTAATGGCCACTAGCCGCACAGGAGCCGCAGGTGATGAAGGCAGCCCTGCTTTTATATACCAAGAGGTGGGACAACCATACGGAATTATAAAAGGATACTCGTACGAACGAGATGAAAATGGAGAAGTGATATTTGATAGAAATGGATATCCACGAAAAGGAGAAATCAAGAAACTTGGAAACGGAGTTCATCCATACACAGGAGGATTCTACAACACCTTTAAGTACAAAGGAATTCACTTGAATATACTTATTGATGGAAAGTTTGGAGGAGATTTATTCTCAGGAACAAATGATATGGCCTACTTTTTGGGTTCACACAAAGGAACCTTACAAGGTAGGGAATCAGGAGTTGTAGGAAAGAGCGTTAAGTCTGACGGATCTCCAAACAATATATCAGTTCCGGCAATGGAATACTACATGTACTTGGCCAATAACATTTCAGA
Organism: uncultured Proteiniphilum sp.; assembly: GCA_964607405.1. GTDB lineage: Bacteria > Bacteroidota > Bacteroidia > Bacteroidales > Dysgonomonadaceae > Petrimonas. Next base: position 7,679 of record CAZSKF010000058.1, read on the forward strand.
GGCATTTGCATATGATGCATCTTTCATCAAACTGAGAGAATTATCTATAGGCTATTCACTTCCAAAAAACATTATCAACAAAATAGGAGTAACAAACCTGACAGTATCTATAGTTGGGCGAAACCTAGCTATATTGTATGATAAAGTTCCAATGATAGACCCCGAATCATCTTTCACAAATGGAAATGCACAAGGACTAGAACAATGGGGGCTTCCTGCAACCAGAAGTTTAGGTCTTAATTTAAACATTAAATTCTAATTATAAGACAATTATGAAGTTAGCAACAAATATAACAATAGCATTAATCATTGCATTTTTATATGCATGTGATTTTGAAGATAAAAACATTAATCCTAACTACAGTAGCACAATAGAGCCGGGACCTTTGTTAACACAAAGCCTACTATACACGAGCAATCAAGGATTATCAAAACGAATTCAGGTTGGATACTGCATGATGATGGTTCAACAAACAGCATCGTTAGAAAGAGACGAAATGGCAGGAGACAAATATCTGGAAACTGAAATGCTGGGAGTCCCATTTAACGACATATATAGCGGACCAATAAAAAATATTCAGGAAATGATTAACCTAACTCAAAACGAGGAGTCCCTTTCCAATACATACGCCGTTGGGCTGATATGGAAGTCATTCCTATTTCATAGGCTGACTGACCTTTATGGAGATATCCCATACTCAGAAGCAGGAAATGGATATTATACTCAAAACTACTACCCAAAGTATGATGCGCAAGAGGATGTCTATAAAGGAATAATAACAGAAATAGAAAAGGCTCTTTCAATATTTGATATTAATAAAGACCCCATTGTAAAGGGAGATATCATATATAATGGAAATATAGAAAAATGGAAACGCTTTGCTAATTCACTATTACTAAGAATTGGCATGAGAATGGAAAAGGCAGACGCAGAACTAGCCAAAAGCGTTGTAACAAAAGCTGTAAGCAATGGCGTAATGCAAGAAGTAGATGACATATGCATGGTTAAACATGTTACAGGAAAATCTGCGACCGAAAATCCATTAAGCTCTGTATTTAAAGGTCACGGATTGGTTAACAGTGGTGCTGTAAAAATCAGCAAAACATTTATGAACCATTTAAAGAGCAATAACGACCCACGTATAGAAGTATATAGCTCACTACCAAACGGAGATAATAACGTCGCCTCACAAAAGGGACTACCCAACGGATATGATATTCTATCAATTTATGAAGGAGACCCTACATACAATAGCTTGTCTGATTACTCTACATTTAATACTGCAACAATATTATTAATGGATGCGCCAACAATACATATGACACATGCAGAAGTAGAACTTTTAAAAGCAGAAGCGATACTTAAAAACTGGATAAGTGGTGATGCTAACGAGTCTTATATAAATGCTATCACATCATCAATGAAGCAACAGGCATTTTATGGCAAAGGTGGAATAATTGAAGAAGACAAAATAGACGCATACTTAGAACAAGAGTTATTTTTAAAAGCAACAACACTGGAATCAAAGCTAAATGTTTTGGGTTCTGAGTTTTGGGTTACTACCTTTGTAAATGGATATGAAAGCTATGCAAACTGGCGAAGGACAGGATATCCCGTTCTGTTTCCAACATCGTTTGCAAATAGCCCTTACAAAGGAAACATTCCGAGGAGACTCTCCTACCCAACCGAAGAGTACAGCATAAACAAAACAAATGTAGAGGAAGCAAATCAGCGTCAGGGAGAAGACAAACTTTCAACCAGAATATGGTGGGACAAAAAATAATTAATATTTCAAATAGCATATGTATAGACTAAATTTAAAGATTTCAATTATTATATTGATCATGTTTTCATCATTAACGTCATGTTCAAAAAACGAACAGAAGGTGGGATACTTATCTATCTCCGACAATAAATTTATTGATGAAAATAACAGGACGATAATTCTAAACGGAATTAATTATGTTACAAAAGACCCAAAACAGTATTTCTTAAATGATAATGATGAAGAGATTTTTCGTCAGTTTAAAGAATGGGGATTTAATTGTATTCGCTTTGGAATGTCATGGAGAGGCATAGAGCCCGAGCCTGGAAAGCTAAACGAAGCCTTTCTTAAAGAAATTGATAAACGAGTAAAGCTGGCCGAAGAATACGGACTATGGTTAATATTAGATATGCACCAAGATCTTTATGGCGGCAAATATGGAAATGGAGCTCCCGATTGGGCCACTATTGATAATGATATGCCTCATGAAACAGGAGACGTGTGGAGTGACGCATATCTGGTAAGTCCCGCCATTCATGCTGTGTTTGACAACTTTTGGAATAACACACCTGCCTCCGATGGTATTGGAATTCAAGACCATTATATTTTTGTATGGAAAACCCTAGCAAAACGGTATGCCAATTCACCCTCTGTGGTTGGATTTGATATAATGAACGAACCATTCACAGGCTCAGAAAGCAGCGTTATTCTAGAAAGATTGCTGACAACATATGGAGAGATTATTGCCGAAACTACCGGCAGTGTACTTGACTTGGAAGATATGTTGGACCTATGGGGAAATGAAGACTCAAGAACTGAGGCATTAAAAACAATGAACGACAAGGAGCTTTACGCCAGAATTACTAATAGTGCCTATGAAGATTTAAAATCATTTGAGCAAGGTCCATTAAGCAGCTTTTATCAAAAAACAAGAGATGCTATACGAGAAGTAAATAAAAAGCATATTATATTTTTCGAGCACTCATACTTTGCTAATCTGGGAGTAAAAAGTAGCTTCCTGATGCCTACAGATAAGTCGGGAAATCAAGATCCACTATGCGCTTATGCACCACACGGATATGATTTGGTGACAGATACTGATGCGGCAGACCAACCTGAATACAACAGAGTAGAACATATTTTCAAACAAATATTTGAGTCGGCAAAAGAGAAAAACGCACCTGTAGTTATTGGAGAATGGGGTGCCTACTATATGGGCAGAAACTATTTGGAGCCGGCAACACACCTTATCGATATTATTGAGGAGAATCAGGCAGGTCAAACATATTGGGCATATTGGAATAATATTGACACACAGGATTATTTTTTTAAAGCAATATCACGTATCTATCCAATGCGCACAAACGGCAACTTGATATATTATTCAAATAACTTTGCAGAAAATCAATTTGAATTTGAGTGGGACGAAAATGAAAACTCCAAAGCGGAAACAATCATATATATTCCCAACATCAAAGAGTATAAAAACAAAATAAGGGTAGAACCAGAGTCGAATATAAAATATAATAATCTTGGCAACAATTCAGGATACATAGAAATTGAACCAATTGGTGGCAATAGAAAAATGACTATCCCTCTCAACTTATAAAACAGAGGATATTCTTGTATATGATTTCATTTTTTATCTTTGTAGTATTATAACTACTTATACATATAACATATGTCTCAACAATGTCCATTATGTGGAAACATCAAGCCTGATAACGCACTATTTTGCGATAAGTGTGAAAGTAAGATAGAAAATGAATATGAAATTGATATTGCTGAAAATAATACTGACGTGCCGATTATAGAACAGCCGCAAGAACCGTTAGAGGAATCTGAAAGAAAACCTAAAGAAGAGGTGACTGAAAATAACGGCAAATCAAAAGGTATCAAAGCAGCAATAACTATCTCATCATTAATTGTTTTGTCTGTCATTGGCTTCTTTGTTTTTAAAGATGTAGTTATAAAAGGCAATAAAGATAAATCGTTGTGGAATGAAGTAACAAAAGAGAATACAATTGCCGCTTACTTAGAATACATGACAAGTTTCCCGAAAGGCAAAAACTATAATGAAGCAGAAAATGCTATTATGAATTTGAAAAGAGGAGAAAGTGATGTATGGCAGCAGCTACAGGTTTCGGATAATAGTGCCGAGCTAAGGGACTTTTTGGAAACAAATCCACAAACATCATACAAGCCATTAATAAAAAAGCGGCTTGACTCTTTATCGTGGTCTGCCACAATGAAGGACAATACTAGGGAGAGTTATAAAAATTATCTGGATCAATCCACCAATGGAGATTTTGATGGATACTACATGAATCAGGCAAAGGAAAGGTTGTATCTACTTACACAAAGGTACCCGGTAGTAACATCGGAGTTAGACAGTATTAAAATGGCGGTGGATGGCTTTTTTGTTGCATTATCTGATATAAATGCAAGTAGTCTGGAAAAACATCTTGCACCAAAGGTATTTAAGTTTTACAATATAGGTAGCGGTACCAAAGAAAAAATAGTTGGAGATTTGCTAATTTCAGGATCGAAAAAGCAATCTCCAACTATTAAATTTATTCCGGATATAAGTAGTATCACATACGAGAAAACACTGATTGAACATTACAAAGTCAACGTTGCTCTACTAAAAACTACTACAAATCCTAATGGAACAGAAGTTAACCGATATGGATATATCGAAAAGATAGAACTTGATTCAAACTTTCAGATATTAAGCATCGAAGAACTTCGTCCCAACTAGATGTTTACTCCCAGCTTAGTATAACTTTACCACACTGTCCGCTCTCCATCACATCAAATCCTTTTTGGAAATCATCGATTGAATAACGGTGAGTGATGATTGGTGAAAGATCAAGTCCTGAGATCAATAGTTGTTCCATTTGATACCATGTTTCCCACATCTCACGACCATAAATTCCTTTCAGTGTAAGTGCTTTAAAGATCACTTCATCCCAATCAATAATAGTGTTATTTGGAAGGATACCCAACAATGATATTTTTGAACCATTATACATGTTTTTCAACATATCATTGAATGCGTGAGGAGAACCTGACATTTCCAAACCAACATCAAAGCCTCTCATACCAAGCTTTTCAATTGCCTGCTCAATAGTCTCTCCTTTTGAGGGATTAACAGTGATTGTAGCACCCATTTTCTTAGCAATATCAAGTCTGTAGTCGCTCAAGTCACTAACAACTACATATCTTGCTCCTGCAAACTTAGCCACAGCAGTAGCCATGCTGCCAATAAGACCAGCACCTGTAATAAGTACATCTTCAGCAATAAGTGGGAAAGACAATGCAGTATGAACAGCATTTCCGAATGGATCCATGATAGATGCAATCTCATCAGGAATACGATCATCAAGCTTTATAACATTGGCAGCGGGCAATGCCATGTATTCAGCAAAAGCACCATCAATGTTAACACCAATACCTACAGTATTCTCACAAACGTGAAGTTTGCCACGACGACAGTTGCGACAATGACCACAAGTCAAATGCCCTTCTCCCGTTACACGGTCACCAACCTTTAAGTTTTTAACTCCACTACCCATATCCACAATCTCGCCAACATATTCGTGGCCAATTGTCATAGGAGTTTTGATTGTTTTTTTAGCCCAATCATCCCACATATAAATATGTAGGTCGGTGCCACAGATTGATGTTTTTTTCATTTTAATTAAAACATCATTGACACCTATTTCCGGCATTGGAACATCCTCCATCCAGATTCCCTTTTCAGGGCGTAATTTCACTAACGCTTTCATTTGTTCTATTTTAAATAACGTTCAATTTCTTTCCTACTTTGATAAATGCTGCAATAGCTTTGTCAAGATGCTCACGAGTGTGACCAGCTGACAATTGAACACGAATACGAGCTTCGTCTCTTGGAACAACAGGGAAATAAAAACCTGTTACATAAATTCCTTCTTCCAACAACTCTGCTGCAAATTCTTGAGATAGCTTTGCATCATACAACATCACTGCACAAATAGCAGACTCAGTTGGTTTGATATCAAATTTAGCTTCTTTCATTTTTGAAATAAAATAATCCACATTCTCATGTAGCTTATCTTGAAGAGTATTCTCTTTGTCAAGCAATTCAAATGCTTTTACTCCGGCACATGCCACTAATGGCGGTATAGAGTTAGAGAATAAGTAGGGGCGTGAACGCTGACGCAACATATCAATGATTTCCTTGCGACCAGTAGTAAAACCTCCAATTGCGCCACCAAATGCTTTGCCTAAAGTACCTGTAATGATATCAATTTTACCAAAGCAATCGTATAATTCAGATACACCGCGACCAGTGTGACCAACCACACCTGCAGAGTGACTTTCGTCAACTGCAACCAATGCATCATATTTTTCAGCAAGCTCAACTATTTTATCCATTGGTGCCACGTTCCCATCCATAGAGAAAACACCGTCAGTGATAATCATTCTAAAGCGTTGCTCTTGAGCTTCAATTAAACATTTTTCCAATTCTTCCATATTAGCGTTTGCATAACGATAACGTTTTGCTTTGCTTAAACGCACACCATCAATAATTGATGCATGATTTAATGAGTCAGAAATAATAGCATCATCAGCTGTTAATAAAGGTTCGAACAATCCTCCATTTG
>CAZSKF010000059.1:0-3893 GCA_964607405.1 uncultured Proteiniphilum sp.
TGTATCCTGAAGTTTGTTCTATGCTAGATAAGCTTGCTAAGAAAAAAGTTATACATCGCAACAAAGCGAACAACTTGAAATCAAAACTAGCAGCTCACGTTAATAGCTTAGATTAATTTTCAGACAAAAAAATAGAGAAAGCCGAATATCATTTGATATTCGGCTTATTTCATTTTATAAATACCTAAAGACACAAAAGTATAAAAGCGCGATACACCAAGAATACATAATAATACAAAGAAAATACACTCCCCACCAATAAATAGTTTGCCTAAAAACATTATCTTTGCCATAGTAAGATGATTAGAATTTCTTACACCAATTACACCAATAGTGGTGCACAAAAAAAACACTCATTTCTAAATTCACATAATATGATCAAGCATATCGTACTATTCAAGCTAGCCGACAAAGCAGAAGGCAAAAGCAAAGCTGAAAATGCATTATATATAAAAGAACAACTAGAGGCTCTCAAAGACAAGATAAGCGTAATTCAAAAAATGGATGTATTTATAAACGATAAAGAAGCATCTGATGACAATTATGATATCCTATTAGATAGCGAATTTATGAACCTGGAGGACTTAAACACGTACATCAATCACCCTGACCACAAGCTAGTTGGAGAATACGTTTCCAAGGTCAGAGTTTCCAGAGCTGCTATCGACTATAACATATAGAAACATGAGGTATTAACACCTTCACAAATAGCATAAAAAGGTTGCACAAATGCCTTATTTTTGGTATATTTGTTCAGTTTTTCGAACAAGGATGTGAGACCTTCAAACGACTCACAATCACAGAGATAATAATATAATAAAATGATAGACGAAGAGAAAAAAATACAAAACGATAATTATTCTGCACAAAACATTCAAGTACTTGAAGGGCTAGAAGCTGTACGTAAAAGACCTGCCATGTACATTGGTGATGTTGGTGAAAAAGGACTTCACCATTTGGTTTATGAAGTTCTTGACAACTCTATTGACGAGGCACTAGCCGGATTTTGTACGGAAATAAATGTTACGATCAATGAGGACAACTCAATAACCGTTACAGACAATGGACGTGGTATTCCAGTAGATTACCACGAAAAAGAAAAAAAATCAGCTCTCGAGGTTGTCTTAACTGTACTGCATGCCGGAGGTAAATTTGACAAGGGTACATACAAAGTATCCGGAGGTTTGCACGGTGTAGGTGTTTCGTGTGTTAATGCTCTATCTGAGTACCTCAAAGCAGAAGTGTATCGTGATGGTAAAATATATAAACAAGAATATTCTATAGGGAAGCCATATTATGATATCAGAACTGTAGGAGATACAAAAAAGACAGGAACGACAATTACTTTCAGACCTGACAAATCAATATTCATAAACACTGAGTATAGATATGATATTTTATCTACTCGACTAAGAGAGCTGGCTTTCCTAAATGCAAATATCAAGCTGACACTAACAGACAGAAGAACATTGCAACCAGATGGAAAAGCTAAGACAGAAAACTTTTATTCTGAGGAAGGACTAAAGGAGTTTGTTAGATATATAGATAGAACAAAGGAAGCTTTGATACAAGAACCTGTTCATATAATAACAGAAAAAAACGGAGTTCCTATTGAAATAGCTCTTACATACAACACTGGATATAATGAGAATGTGTTTACCTATGTAAACAACATTAATACAATAGAAGGGGGAACCCATCTAACCGGTTTTAGAAGAGGATTGTCAAGAACTCTGAAAAAATATGCTGAAGACTCCAAAATGCTTGACAAGGTTAAGATAGAAATTAATGGAGATGACTTTAGAGAGGGACTAACTGCCGTACTATCCGTCAAGGTGGCTGAGCCACAATTTGAAGGGCAAACAAAAACCAAGCTAGGTAATAGTGACGTAATGGGAGCAGTAGATCAGGCAACCGGTGAAGCTCTTACAAACTATCTGGAAGAGAACCCAAAAGAGGCTAAGATTATTATTGAAAAGGTAATATTGGCTGCTACTGCAAGAAATGCTGCGCGCAAAGCTCGTGAAATGATACAACGCAAATCTCCACTTTCGGGAGGTGGATTGCCCGGCAAACTAGCAGACTGTTCAAGCAAAGATGCAAAAGAGTGCGAAATCTTCATTGTGGAGGGAGACTCTGCGGGTGGAACTGCTAAACAAGGAAGAGACAGACAGTTTCAAGCAATTTTACCACTTAGAGGTAAAATACTAAACGTTGAAAAAGTAATGCCTCACAGAGTTCTGGAAAACGAAGAAATTCGCAATATATATACAGCTCTCGGAGTAACAATTGGTACAGAAGAGGATTCAAAAGAATTGAACATTCAGAAATTACGATATCACAAAATTGTAATCATGACGGATGCTGACGTTGACGGCAGCCACATTGCAACTCTTATCTTGACATTCTTCTTCAGATATATGAAAACTCTAATCGAGAATGGACACATTTATATTGCTACACCTCCTCTATACTTATGTAAAAGAGGTAAGCATCAAGAGTACTGTTGGGACGAGAAGCAACGACTTGAGTTTATAGCCAAATATGCTGATGGAAACGAGAATTTGGTAAATACTCAACGATACAAAGGTCTTGGAGAGATGAATGCGGAACAGCTTTGGGAGACAACAATGAGCCCCGGTCAACGTACACTTCGACAAGTAACTATAGACAATGCTGCTGAGGCTGATACAGTATTCTCCATGCTAATGGGTGAAGAAGTAGCTCCTCGTAGAGAATTTATAGAAGAAAATGCTACCTACGCACACATTGATGCGTAATCTTAATAAAACAACTCACAGGGTATAAATCAAAATACTCTGTGAGTTTTAGTATTAATACAAGTGCAGAATGATTCAACCCCCTAAGCTAAAAGTAAAAGACAAAGCTGTTATTATATCTCCTGCTGGCTTCATTGAAAAAGAATTAATAACTGCCACGGCACAAATTCTTCAAAACTGGGGACTAGATGTAGATATTTCTAGTAATGCATTACATAAAGTGGGCCGCTTTAGTGGTACTGTGGAAGAGCGCCTAAGCGATTTACAGAATGCAATAGATGATGCAAACACAAAACTAATTTTTTGCTCTCGCGGGGGATACGGAATAGTGCACTTATTAGACAAACTAGACTTTACGGGGCTCAAGAACAATCCTAAATGGATTATCGGATATAGCGATATCACTGCCCTACACTCTGCCCTACAGGTCAATGGAATAATGTCTCTGCATGCTCCAATGGCTAAACATTTTTATGAAGAAGGAAGTAGTGATACTTCCGTAATTCATACCAGATCAATACTAGAGGGCTATGATCTAGAATATACAATCAAAGCTGAGGAGGATTCTCACTTAAACAAAAAAGGTATTGCAAAAGGAAATCTTTTTGGCGGCAACTTAGCTGTCATGTGCGGCCTTTTGGGCACTAAGTATTCATATATTCCTCAAGGTGGTATTTTATTTATAGAAGATATTGGAGAAGAACCATACAAAATTGATCGCTTCATTCACCAATTAAAGCTAGCTGGCGTGTTCAGCAAGATTAGTGGACTAGTGGTTGGTCAATTCTCAGATTACAAAGAAGATCCATTAATGTATTCTTCTCTTTATCAATCCATCTCAAATGTATTAGGCGAATACACATTCCCTATATGCTTTAACTTCCCGGTTGGTCATGTAAAGGAAAACATGCCAATGATAGTGGGCAAAGATGCTACGCTAATAGTTAAAGACAATCACATAACATTCAAACAAAAAATATAAAACTAGATAATGGAAATATCAACAGAACTTATTTTACTAATCGGATCATTCCTTTTCTTCATTAGCATGCTTGTAGGTAAAGCGGGCCATAGATTTGGTGTGCCCGTTCTTCTATTATTCCTTTTTGTGGG
>CAZSKF010000059.1:3993-13938 GCA_964607405.1 uncultured Proteiniphilum sp.
GGAATTATAATATCCCTATTTATGATATTCATAGCACGTCCGGTTACTGTATTTTTGTGCTTGCTACCCTTCAGAAATATTTCTACAAGAAGCAAAGCCTATATATCATGGGTTGGACTAAGAGGCGCAGTGCCTATTATTTTTGCTATTCTCCCGTTAGCTGCTGATGTGCCTGGCGCACGCACAATATTTAATATTGTATTTATCATCACTATTGTATCTTTGCTTTATCAGGGAACTACTTTGCCCATTGTGGCCAAGTGGCTGGGGCTAGCTGAAAAGCCCAGCAAGTATAAAGGATTTCAGGATTTTGATGTTGAGTTTGCTGAAGAAATAAAATCAGCAATGACAGAAATCATTATGACCGAGGAGACATTAAAGCACGGCAAAAACCTAATGGAAATGTCGCTTCCTGATAAAACTCTGGCAGTAATGGTGAAACGTGATGATAGATTTTTTGTGCCTACAGGGCAGACAGAACTATTGGTTGATGACAAACTTTTAGTGATTTCAGACGATGAAGAAGCACTCAAAGAAACATATAGAAACCTTGGTATTTCAGACTTCACTTATCAAAAGAATAGCTGATGAAAGGCTTAGATTGGCATCTTATTTTTAAAAGTTTATTATTGATATCTATTATTTCAATGGTAATGAACTCTTGCCAATCTAAAAAGAATTTAGTTCAAGAACTAAAAGAATCACGATATATCCATCAAAGAGTAGCACCATCATTCAATAAAGATAGTGCATACTCTTTCATAGAAAAACAAATAAGCTTTGGTCCACGAGTTCCTGAGACACCTGGGCATCAACATTGTGGAGATTGGTTGGTAGAAAAGTTATCTACATATGGAGCTAATGTAATTGAACAAAGAGCCAACATTATTCATTATACAGGGCAAGAAATTAAAATAAGGAATATTATTGGAAGCTATCAACCTAATCTTGAATCCCGAATTCTTTTATTCGCACATTGGGACACACGTCCCTTTGCAGACAATGAAGCCAGTAGTCAAAAACAACAAACACCAATACTTGGAGCAGATGATGGAGCCAGTGGGGTTAGTGTTCTGCTTGAAATAGCTCGTCATCTAAAATTGAATCCCACCAATGTTGGCATTGATATAATATTTTTTGACATGGAAGATTGGGGACAACCCAGCTTTGATAATATATATATTCCCGGGGAATGGTGGTGCGTGGGGTCAAGATATTGGTCTGAACAGCCCCACAAAGAAAACTATAAGGCTATGTATGGAATATTATTAGACATGGTTGGTGGCGCAAATGCCACGTTCATGAAAGAAGGCTACTCACAGAAGTATGCATCAAGTATAATATCAAAGATATGGGATACAGCACACGAGTTAGGCTATAATAAGTTCTTTGTACAACAGCCGGGCGGGTATATAATAGATGATCATGTTTCAATCATTGAGAATCTAAAAATCCCATGTGTTGATATTATTAATCTTAAAAATAGCAATACCGGGTTTGCTTCTCATTGGCACACGCATAGCGATGATATAAACATAATCAACAAAGAAACGTTGCAAGCAGTGGGACAAACGGTTATGGAAGTAATATATAGAGAAAAGTAAATATAAATCAAACATACATTTTAAAATAGACTATGACTATAAATCAAATTGAACAAGAATTAATTGATGAGTTTAGCATATACACAGACTGGATGGATAAATATGCTTACATAATTGAGCAAGGGAACTCACTTGAACCACTTGACGACAAATACAAGACTCCTGAGAATATAATTAAGGGATGTCAAAGTAGAGTATGGCTACAAGCAGACTATGTAGATGGCAAACTCCATTTATTAGCAGAAAGTGATGCTCTTATAGTAAAAGGATTAATATCTCTAGTTTTAAGAGTGTTCAATGAGCGCACACCTGACGAAATACTATCATCAGATCTTCGTTTTATGAAAGAGATAGGCCTTACAGATCACCTATCCCCCACACGCTCAAACGGGTTACTTTCTGTAATAAAGCAAATTAGATTTTACGCTATGGCCTACAAAGCTAAAGCAAACAAATAACAAATATTGATTGAACTAACATTGTCAAAAATATAAGCAATGAAAAAAATAATATACCTATTATTCATTATGACTATTATATCAACTGCAATACAAGCGGACGAGAATCCATTCTTTAAACCGTATGACACACCACACGGAACTCCACCTTTCAATGTAATAAAGACCGAACATTTTGAACCTGCATTCGATGAAGGTATCAAGCAACAAGCAATTGAAATTGACGCTATAGTTAACAACTCTGACTCTCCTACTTTCGCCAACACAATTGTTGAGCTAGAGAATTCAGGAAAACTATTAAGTCGAGTATCCAGAGTTTTCTTTAACTTATTAAGCTCCGAAAGTAATGACGATATAATATCCATTTCTCAAAAGATAAGCCCCAAGCTGTCAGAACATGGCAATAATATAAACTTAAACAATAAACTTTTTGAAAGAATCAAATCTGTTTACGAAAATAGAAATAGCTCTGAATTAAATAACGAACAAATCAGACTTGTAGAAAAGTACTTCGAGCAGTTTGAGAATAACGGAGCAACTTTATCAGAATCAGATAAAGAAAAATACAGAGAATTATCATTAGAGCTTAGCAAAGCAAGTTTGGATTTTGGACAAAACTCACTTAAAGAGACCAACAAATATGAGCTTCTGCTAGTAAATGAGATAGACCTATCCGGGTTGCCACAAGACATAATAGACCAAGCAGCGGCAAAGGCTAAGTCAAAAAATAAAGAAGGTTGGATATTTGACCTATCAGCACCCAGCTACATTGGATTTATGAAATACTCGTCAAACAGAGATTTGAGAAAAGAATTGTATATGGCATACAACACCAGATCAGTAATGGGTGGCGAGTTTGATAATCAACAAATAGTTGAAAAGATAGTAAACACACGTTTGCAAATTGCCAAGCTATTAGGATATAACTCATATGCCGAATACACCTTGAAAAATAGAATGGCAAAAAACAAGGATGCTGTATATAACCTGCTTGATGATTTGGCTATAGCCTATGGAGAAATAGCCAGACAAGAAGTAAGAGATGTATCTGAGTTTGCCTCAAAACTAGAAGGCACTTCAATTGATATCCAACCTTGGGATTGGAGCTACTATTCGGACAAGCTTAAAGATGAAAAATTTGAATTAAATGACGAAATGATTCGTCCATATTTTGAACTTGAGAATGTCAAAGAAGGTGTATTTGGATTAGCAACCAAACTATATGGAATTACATTTACAAAGAATAACAACATCCCTGTGTATAACCCGGAAGTTGAAGCATTTGATGTAATTGATAGTAATGGTGACTTTTTGGCAGTACTATATACAGATTTTCATCCTCGTAGCGGAAAGAGAGCCGGAGCATGGATGACATCATTTAGCGGACAATACATAAAAGATGGAATAGATTATCGCCCACATGTATCAATAGTTATGAACTTCACACGCCCAACTGAGACCAAGCCGGCGCTATTAACCTTTGATGAAGTGGAAACCTTCTTACATGAATTTGGTCATGCGCTCCATGGAATGCTTGCAAAATCAACATACGAATCATTATCAGGAACAAGTGTGTATAGAGACTTCGTGGAACTGCCTTCACAAATAATGGAAAACTGGCTAACTGAAAAAGAATATCTTGACAGCTTTGCTCTTCATTATGAAACGGGAGAGAAAATGCCTGAAGAATTAATTCAAAAAATAATTAGTGCTTCCAATTATAACGCAGGATATCTATGTCTTCGTCAACTATCATTTGGTTATCTGGATATGGCATGGCATTCTATGACAGATACCTTTGAAGGAGACATTAGAGAGTTTGAACAAAAAGCAATGGAGAGAGTAAAACTTATGCCGGTTCCTGAAGGGACAAGCATGTCAACCTCATTCTCTCACATTTTTGCAGGAGGATATGCTGCAGGATATTACGGATACAAATGGGCTGAAGTACTAGATGCAGACGCATTCTCGTTATTCAAACAAAACGGATTGTTTGATAAAGAGACAGCAAAAATATTCAGAGAAAATATACTGGAAAAAGGAAATACTGAAGATCCAATGGTTCTATATAAAAAATTTCGCGGCCATGAGCCATCAATAGACGCTCTACTTGAAAGAAGTGGTGTAAAGAAATAAGAAATAGAACAATCACAAATAAAAACGCAGTTGCACTATAAAACATATAGATAGCAGCTGCGTTTTTTATGTATTATATTATTGATACTCTTTCTTTAAACTTGAACACTTATCTATCAAATAGATTATCGACATGTATGGGATACCGGTATTGGTACTCAATCCTATTTCACAAGTTCGGCTGTTACTATAGCCTACACTGATATCTTTAGCATTGAGCTGCGCGGGTAATTTACGCAAAGCATAAGTATTAAGCTCCGGAATAAAAAAGCCTTTATCACCAGCAAATCCACAACAATTAAGCTCTTCAGGAACCAAAACATTTGTACTACACAAATTAGCCAAGTCTATTAATTTTTGTTCTAGTTTCATTCGTTTGGTACTACAGGTTGCAAATATAGTAACCGGATCATCACACTTTGCAAAGTCAAGCCGATCCACCAAAAACTCATCAACAAACTCTATAGTGTCATATATTTTAACTCCTTTAATAGTATTCTTCATTCGCATCACACAAGGACTCTGATCACACAAAACAGGATATTTACCATTATCAGAAGCTTCTAGCAAGGCCTGTTCCAACTCCTTCGATTTACTATCTGCAATGTCGGGCATACCTTTACTTTCCCATATAGTTCCACAACACATTTTCTTCATTTGCTTAGGGAAAATAACCTCATAACCACATTTATTCAAAAACCCCACCATCTTGATAGCCAAATGTTCCTCATCAATATCATTGGGAGAGCTTCCCATCATCTGATTCAGACAACTTGGGAAGTAAACAACCTTATCTACAGAGCTTATTTGATTTTTCAAGGTTACTTTTCCTGCTCTCCGTGGCAAAGTAGAAGTCCACAAAGGAATATTCTTGCCACTCATATTGTGAAGACTGCGACCTATTTTGTCAACAGAATTATTACCTACAACGGTACGCGCCACATTAGCAACTGCAAGCACTGACTTCAAAGAAGCACTTACAGCACCAAAATTATTTGCTGCAAAACTACCTATCTTATGATTTACTGGTCGCTCCTTATTCGTTTTTTCTCTATAAGAGTGTATATAATCCCCCACATTAATACCCACAGGACATGGCAAGGAACATAAGCCATCCACAGCACACGTTTGGTTTCCCGCATATTCAAAATCACGTTCCAGTATCTGAACAAGTTCCGGATGCTCACCACAGTTTCTTAGTCTTGTTATTTCTCTCTGAATTACAATCCTCTGTCGGGGCGACAATGTAAATCCCAGCGACAAACAATTAATTTCGCAAAAGCCACACTCTATACACTTATCTATTATAGGGTCAGTGATAGGCAGAGACTTAATATTCTTTACATAGCACTCAGGATCAGAATTGAAAATAACTCCAGGATTAAATATATTGGTAGGATCAAAAAGACTCTTAACCTCTTTCATAACATTATAAGCATCATCTCCCCACTCTCTTACCACAAATGGAGCCATATTGCGTCCGGTTCCGTGCTCTGCCTTTAGCGAGCCATCATATTTATCAACAACAATACTAACCACATCATTCATTAACAACTTATATTGTTCTATAGATTCTTCCGTATCAAATGATTGGTTTAATATGAAATGATAATTACCCTCTAAAGCATGACCATAAATAACTGCATCTTCGTATCCATTCTTATCTAATATATTTCTTAAGTCCTCAACTGCATCAGCAAATACATCCATCGGAAAAGCTACATCCTCAATCAAGCATGAGGTGCCCAACGGACGCATTCCGCCAACAGATGGAAAAATACCGGATCGCAAAGCCCAATAATTATTATAAATACCGGCATCTGTGGTGAACTGGACCGGAAGTATAGTCTCAAAATTTGAAACAATATCTTTAACCCGCGATGTGTATTCAGCTAACTTATGCTCACTATCAGCCTCTATTTTTATCAAAAGAGCTGTTGCCGAATCAGAAAGAGTTCTTAATTCTATAGGTGCTTCAGACTTGTATTCAATAGATTGTAATGCTTTTCTGTCCATAAACTCAACTGCACTTACGGGTGCCCCTTTCAAAGCCATAACCAGTTCGCTAGCCGTTCGCATATCTTTGAAGTAAAGCATACCACTAGATGAAAACTCCAAATCATCAACAGTCTTCATTTCCACTTCAGACAGAAATGCCAAGGTACCTTCAGAGCCAACAATCAGGTGTGTAATAATATCAAACAGGTCTTCATACTCTACAAAAGGAAGAATATTCAACCCCATTACATTCTTTATTGAATACTTCTTTTTGATTCTGGCAACTAACTTGCCATCACTCATCACCATACTTCTGATAAGCATAAGTTTCTCTATAAAATCAGAATGACTTACTTTAAAAGCTTCACAACTATCCTTATCTCCTGTGTCAAGCAATGTGCCATCAGATAATATTATCCTTACTGACTTTATCATCCTGTAACTATTCTCATGAATACCACAACTCATACCAGAAGCATTATTCAACACAATCCCTCCAACCATAGCCGAATTAATAGAAGCAGGATCAGGAGGAAACCTCTTTCCGCATCTCTTAAGAATAGAATTAACTCTTTTTCCCGTTATACCTGTTTGTAAACGAATCGATTTCAGATCATCTGAAATACTATATTTCTCCCAACCTTTACCTGCAACAACAAGAACAGAGTCAGTAACACTTTGCCCGGACAAGCTAGTTCCTGCAGCTCTAAAAGTTAAGGGTATATTGTGTTTTAATGCACTTCTTACTATTGAAGAAATCTCCAATTCACTTTCTGAATGAATCACTACTTTGGGGACAAATCGATAAAAGCTAGCATCTGTGCCCCATGCCATTCTATTTAAATAATCTCTCTGTATATGCTTTTCTGGAATTATCTCGGAAATATCATTAATGAATGGTTGTAACATAATATTTGCTTTTTTATGGTTCAATGATTATTAAAGCCAAATGTACTATTTTCCACTAAACTACAACGTTATAAAAAGGGTTTTAACATGAATAGATAAAAAAAGCAACCAGCCTCAATATTAAATTGACAAGCTGGTTGCTATAAAATAATAAAATGTAAAAGAATAGAGGATTAACTTAATCCGTCAACCTCCCCATCTATAATGTCTATTCTTTTTGCCTGAGGATCTGCCGGCAAACCAGGCATTCTCATCATTTCGCCTGCTATGGCAACAATAAACTCAGAGCCTTGATTTATTACGATATCATTTATCTTAAATCTAAAATCTTTAGCTACGCCATACCATTTGGGATCTGCAGAAAAAGAATATTGTGTTTTAGCAATACAGACGGGCATCTTCTCCAAAGGAGAACCCTCTATTTGTTTTAATTTTTTTATCGCCTTCTCTCCTAATACCACATCACGAGCACCATATATCTTTGTGGCTATTTTTGTAATCTTAGTCTCAATATCATCTTCATCATCATAAGTAAAGTTTAGGTTCGTAGAAGGATTGTTCTCTACAGCATCAACAACCACTTTAGCCAATTCTACAGCTCCTTCGCCACCGTCCACGAAAGCTTCATTAACAGCAAAGCCTACACCTCGCTTTTCACAAAACTCACGAATTAGTGCAATTTCTTCATCAGTATCAAACGCATATTTATTAAACGCAACAACAACAGACTGATCAAAGTCAGCTAGGTTAGATAAGTGTTTATTCAAATTAGACAAACCTCTCTTTAACCCTTCAATATCCTGATCTTTAATTTTATTTTCAGCTGTGCCTCCATGCATTTTCAAACCTTGAGCAGTTGCCACAATGACCGTAAGCCTTGGTCTCAAACCAGTTTTTCTACATTTTATATTAAAGAACTTTTCTGCTCCTAGGTCAGCACCAAATCCAGCCTCGGTTATTACATAATCTCCATAAGTCATAGCCATTTTTGTAGCAACTGCAGAGTTACATCCATGTGCAATATTTGCAAATGGTCCTCCATGAATAAAAGCTGCAGTATTCTCAGTAGTCTGAACCAAATTAGGATTAAGTGCATCTTTCAATAAAACAGTAATTGCACCTGCAATACCTAAATCCTTTACAGTGAAAGGAGATTTATCTTGTTTATATCCAAGTAGAATATTCTCTACACGTCTTCTCAAGTCATCTTGATCTTCAGCCAAACACAAAATAGCCATAAGCTCAGAGGCTGCAGTAATATCAAATCCACCTTCAAGCGGCACACCGTTTCCTGAGCCTAACCCGGTTACAATGCTACGTAATGCACGATCGTTAACATCCAAAACTCTTTTCCAAAGGACCTGTTTCAAAGAATCAGGGGTTCCTTGATTACGGAAAATATAGTTGTCCAACAATGCAGAGATTGTATTATGGGCTGTAGTAATAGCATGAAAGTCCCCCGTAAAGTGAAGATTAATATTCTCCATTGGTAGTACTTGAGCATATCCACCACCGGCAGCCCCCCCTTTCATTCCAAACACAGGACCTAAGGAGGGCTCACGAAGTGCAACTATTGCCTTTTTTCCAATTTTATTCAATCCCAATGCCAAACCAATTGAGACAGTAGTTTTTCCAATACCTGCTTTGGTTGCGGTAATGGCAGTAACTAAAATGAGATTACTTTTCTTCACTTTCTCCTCATCAATTAGGTCTAATGGAATTTTAGCCATATGCCTTCCAAAACTAATAACATCATCTCTAGGGATACCAATAGCTTCCGCTACATCTTTAATCTTCTTAAGAGGTGTTTCTCTTGCAATTTGAATGTCTGTCTTCATTTCTTTAAACGTGGTTTTATGATTTTATATCTATTTTTCAAAAGTAATTATGTACACAAAGTTGGTGATTTTTTAATTAAATCACAAATACATTTATTTTTTGTTTTTAATATCTTCAAGCTTTATTAGATGATCACGCAATTGAGCAGCCTCCAAAAACTCAAGATTTTTTGCTGCTTCCAGCATAGCCTTTCTAACTCTCTCTATTTCTCGTTTTAGCAAATCCTTATCTTCATATAATACTTCCGGCTCTGCAGCTATTGCTTTAAAGTCCGGTTCAATATAAGACGTAGGCTCTACTGAGTCCGAAGTTGAATATTGAGAAAGGGCAGACACTCGCTGCTTCACTATCTGAGTTGGGGTTATTCCATGCTCCTCATTATATTGTATCTGCTTTTCGCGTCTTCTATTAGTTTCATCCATAGTCAAACGCATGCTGTTTGTTATTTTGTCAGCATAAAAAATCACCCGTCCATTCACATTTCGAGCAGCACGCCCCGCTGTTTGTGTTAGCGAACGATGCGAACGCAAGAATCCTTCTTTATCAGCATCCAGAACAGCAACAAGCGAAACCTCAGGTAAGTCTAACCCCTCTCTTAATAGGTTTACACCAACCAGGACATCAAATATTCCTGCTCTTAAATCATCCATGATTTTTACTCTCTCCAATGTTTCCACATCAGAGTGAATGTATCTACACTTAACACTACTATCAACTAAATAATCCGTAAGTTCCTCAGCCATTCGCTTTGTTAGTGTTGTTACAAGAACTCTCTCATTCTTCTCAATCCTTATTTGTATCTCTTCCAATAAATCATCGATCTGATTCATACTTGGTCTCACCTCTATAGGTGGATCCAGCAATCCTGTGGGTCGTATAAGCTGATCGACAATAATCCCCTCCGACTTTTCAAGCTCGTAATCAGCAGGTGTAGCACTCACAAAAATGATTTCAGGAGCTAATATTTCAAACTCTTCGAATTTCAAAGGTCTATTATCTAT
>CAZSKF010000060.1:0-8911 GCA_964607405.1 uncultured Proteiniphilum sp.
CCCCAATTGTGTTTTTATCACAAAAATGATTTTCTACCCGGTCCAATATTGGAAAATGATGTCGAAGATGCTTTTCCTACCATTCCGCAATTGGACGGGGCTGTCAAAAATGTTTTTTATGGCTGGTCCAATATTGGACGGGATGAAAAAATGTTTTGAGAAGCTTGTCCAATATTGGACGGGGCGAAAAAACAGGGTTTTCAGGCCTTTCCGTTATCAGGTCTTAACATCTAATGAGTTCGACATACATTTCTATTAGCATGTCTTAACCTCTAAAAGGTTTTTGAGGCTCGTCCAATATTGGACGGGGCAGTCAAAAGGTTTTTTCATGCTTGTCCAATATTGGACGAGGTGAAAAACTAGTTTTATGGTAAAACCAATATTGGACCAGGCGAAAAACTAATTTTATGGTAAAACCAATATTGAGAAATATGAATCTTGAATAGTATTAATACAAAAAAAATAGGCTGCTCAAAATATATATTGAGACAGCCTATTTATATAATAAAGTTTATTCTGAATAATAATTATCCTACACTACCCTCGAGGCTAATTTGCAATAATTTTTGAGCTTCTACGGCAAATTCCATCGGTAGCTTGTTTACTACCTCTTTTACGTATCCGTTAACGATAAGTCCGATAGCCTCTTCTTCGTCAAGTCCGCGCTGATTGCAATAGAATATTTGATCTTCGCTTACTTTTGAAGTTGTAGCTTCGTGCTCAAGCACCGCAGTAGTATTTGCGATATCAATATAAGGGAAAGTGTGAGCACCACAATGATCTGTTAGCAACAAGCTATCGCACTGTGAGTGATTACGTGCATTGGCAGCATTCTTTCCAATCTTAACCAATCCGCGATATGTATTGTGACTGCTTCCGGCAGAAATACCTTTAGAAACAATACGGCTTCTGGTATTTTTACCAATATGAGTCATCTTTGTGCCAGTATCAGCTTGCTGATGATTATTGGTCACTGCCACAGAGTAGAACTCTCCAACAGAGTTATCACCGGCCAATACGCATGAAGGATATTTCCAAGTAATGGCTGAACCTGTTTCGACTTGCGTCCATGAAATCTTTGAATTATTACCCTTACAAATTCCGCGTTTTGTAACAAAGTTCAAAACACCTCCGTTTCCATCCTTATCACCGGGATACCAGTTTTGAACGGTAGAGTATTTAATTTCAGCATTCTCTAGTGCTATGATTTCTACAATGGCAGCATGTAGCTGATTCTCGTCACGCATTGGCGCCGTACACCCTTCAAGATAGCTAACATATGAATCATCATCAGCTATTATCAATGTACGTTCAAACTGTCCTGTATTGGCAGTATTGATACGGAAGTATGTAGAAAGCTCCATTGGGCAGCGAACGCCTTTTGGAATATACACAAACGACCCGTCACTAAATACAGCGGAATTTAGAGCCGCATAAAAGTTATCTCTGTAAGGAACCACTGTTCCAAGATATTTCTTAACCAGGTCGGGGTGATTTTTTACTGCATCGCTAAACGAACTAAAGATAATACCCTTTTCGGCTAGCGTCTCTTTGAATGTTGTTTTGATTGATACACTATCCATCACTGCGTCAACAGCCACACCGGTGAGCATCTTTTGCTCATCAAGCGGAATGCCCAATTTCTCAAATGTTTCAAGAAGCTCCGGGTCAACCTCATCAAGGCTTTTGGGATTCTTCCTATTAGTTGGGTCGGCATAGTATATTATATTTTGAAAATCAACCTCAGGCAGGTTTAGCTTTGCCCAATCAGGCATCTTCATCGTCTTCCAATAGCGAAAAGCTTTCAAGCGAAATTCGAGCAACCATTCAGGCTCTTCTTTCTTCTTAGATATTAATCGAACCACATCTTCGTTAAGCCCTTTTTCAATTGTAAAAGTCTCTACATCAGTATGAAATCCATATTTATATTCCTGCGTTGTTAATTCCTCTAAAATTTGATCTTGATCAAGTTCTTGCATAGTTTAATAAAAAATTAATCGATCACTTCGATTTGTTGAATATATAGTATGAGCACATTGTCTCTTCGGCGTATAAACAAACATTGTGCCTTTTTGTTTTGGCAAAATTACATCAATTTATGAACAAAACAGATAACTAAGAGTTATAAATGATGAATTTAGACACATATACAAGACAAAAGTGTCTAAATAGCACGTCGTTAAAGTAATTTGAACACGAACAATAAAAGCGCTTTTTATCTTGTCACTGTTTATCAGTGAGATTGGCTGGATAGTTACTTATAACACACGCCCTGATACCCATAAAGCTACGAAACAACATCTAACAATACAACTAATATTCAATGTATTATATCTCCTTTTTCCTGTTTCAAAATAACTTTCAAATATGTATATAGCAAATGAAAACATTATTTTTTATGAAAAGCAACCTCATTTTATTACTTATATTGATTGCCACACAATTGTCAGCACAAGAAAGAATAGACTTGTCGGGCACATGGAACTTTAAGCTAGACAAAGACTCTATAGGAGTTGCTGAAAAATGGTATAATCAAGATTTACAAGAAACTATTTATTTGCCCGGCACAACTGATCAGGCAAAATATGGGGAAAAGACCATTGGCTCTGATTTTGGGATTCTAACTCGCGCCTACAAATACTATGGACCTGCATGGTATCAAAAAAGGATAGAAATACCTAAAGAATGGAGAGGGAAAAGAGTTTTCTTAAATCTAGAACGTGTTATGTGGCAGTCTAAAGTATTTATTGATGGAAATGAAATTTCTACACAAGATGCTTTGAGCACTCCACACATGCATGATTTAGGCCTGCTGCCAGAAGGTACACACATATTGACCGTTTGTATCAACAATGACATGCTATATAACATTGGAGACAAAGGACATGTATATACAGAATATACCCAAAGTATTTGGAATGGAGCTGTAGGTAAAATAGAGTTGATAGCAAAAGACTTAATCCGCTTTTCAAATCCACAAGTCTATACTCACATCAATCCTAAAATGATGGAGGTAAAAGACCTAATAGTCAATGAAACAGATAGAAAGCAGAATGTAGTGATAGAGTACAATCTTAAAGAACGAAAAACAGGATATTCTATATTCACACAGTCGGACCACAAATTGCTTAATAAAGGGAATAACGAGCTCATCTTAGTAGCCGAAATGCCCACAAATTTGAAGTTGTGGGACGATGTACATCCCAACCTTTATGAGCTGGAGATTACGATAAGGGACAAAAACAAAACACTTGACTCTTTTAAAGAAGAAATAGGCTTTAGAGAAATATCAACTTCTAAATCAAAAATATTAGTCAATGGCAAACCTGTATTCTTGAGAGGCAACTTAGACTGTGTGCACTTTCCTCTCACAGGCTACCCATCGTGTGACCCGACGGAATGGGAACGCATCTTCAAAATCTATAAAGATTATGGACTAAATCATGTACGATTCCACTCTTGGTGCCCTCCAAAAGCTGCATTTACTGCAGCTGACAGACTGGGGTTATATATTCAAGCTGAAGTAATTTGGCTGGACTGGTGGATGGCAATAAAAACAGAGGGAAGAGAAGAAATGTGGACAAAGGGTTTACCCGATGGACTAGGCAAAAACCCTTCGGCTGACGAATATAGCCAAAAGGAACTAAAAAGAATGCTTGATGTATATGGCAACCATGCATCATTTGCCATGCAATGCATAGGCAATGAACTAGGCAATTCTGATTTTGATGTTATGGAATCATGGATGAAACCGCTGAAGGAATCTGATTCTCGCAGACTATATTCACTTTCTACAGCCCGAACTATAAAGCCTATAGATCAATATATGGCAACACATTATCTACCCAACATAGGGTCAACAAGGGGTTTGAAAGGTGGTGCATCTACTGATTGGGATTTTGAAGAAATTTATTCGCAATCTGACATTCCAATTATAGCACATGAAATAGGGCAATGGCCTGTATATCCTAAGTGGGACGAAATAAAAAAATATAAAGGGGTATTGAAAGCTAGAAACTTTGAAGAATTTAGAGAACAAGCAAGGAAAAATAAAATAGAAAATCAGAACGACGACTTTGTAGCTGCATCAGGTGCATTGAACCAAATCTTGTATAAATATGAAATTGAATCCTTCTTGCGCACTCCTTCTTGTGCGGGCATACAGCTACTAAGTATGCAGGACTATCAAGGGCAAGGAGAAGCATTGGTTGGGTGGCTAGATGTATTTTATGACAGTAAAGGAATCACTACACCTGAAAAATTCAAATGCCATCATGACACCACTGTAACACTACTTAGAATGCCCAAGTATGTATGGGAGGCTGACGAAATATTTGAAGCAGATATACAATTAGCACACTATGGAACATCTGATATAAACGACGGAGTATATTGGCAGATAAAAGATGAGCGAAATAATGTATTGACTTATAATGAGGTACAAAAACAAGTTATTGAGAGAGGTAGTTCTAAAATTATTGGAAAAATTAATCACTCATTAAAGAACATATCTGAGGCCAAAAAGCTTACAATTGATATTGGCTTGATGTCATCACCCATAAAAAACTCATGGGATATTTGGGTGTATCCCAAAAATAGGAAAATTGTGCAAAATAAAGTGCACACTACAAATAGATTAGATGCAGAGGCTATCAAAATACTCAAGGATGGAGGCAAAGTGCTACTTGACGCTTCTAGTTTAGGAACAGAATATACAGCAGACATGATTTCGTTCTACCCTCTTTATTGGTCACTAACATTCTTTCCCGGGCAAGGTAAAAACACTATAGGAATGCATATTCAAGACAAGCATCCATTGTTTAACAGTTTTCCCACTAGCTCACATAGCGATTGGCAATGGGAAAAGATATACAAAAATGCTAGAGCTTTCTATATTAATGATTTCCCTGAAGCATATAAACCAATTGCACAACCTATAGATGATTTTCACAGGAATAATAAATTAGCCTCAATTTTTGAGATGAGAGTTGGCAAGGGCAAACTACTTATATGTGGTTTCAACCTTTCAGAACAAAACAACCCTGTAGCCGGACAGCTGAAAGAAAGCATGCTTAACTATATGAATACAGAGCAGTTTGACCCTGAATATGACGTTAGTGTAGAAACCGTAACAGAGATGTTCAAATATATTGAGCCATTAAAGTCAATTACCACTCAAGAGTTTGAAAACCCTACATTATATATAGATTGTGCTGTGAATGCTGAAAAAAGTGAGGATAGAGAATGGAACAACACCCTAGATAAATTAAGTATCACAAAAGAGAGCACCTATGAGGCAATAATAGAAGGAGTATATAAATCAAATGACGAAACTGCATGGCTTGGTAAAGAAATAAGTTTTGATATAAATTGTCCTGCGGGAATTATTGGCACACTCTATGTATGTTTTATAGATGAGACTAAGAATGGTTATTCAGTAGATATCTTGTTTGAAGGGCGTTTTTTCAAACTATCAAAAATAGAAGATGGAAAAGCTTGGGTAAAAATGCATATTATGCGAGAAGACTCAAACGATGGGGTTCTAAAATTCACATCAAAATCAGTAGATAATAAGAACTTGATGATATCACAAATTGCAATAATTGAAGATTAAATACTGCTATTAATATCTACAATAGGATTTTCATGAAAAGTGGTGAATATGACTCACCGGTTTCTAAGTGTTGCCAAGTTTGCCATCATACATAAAGACTTTTTGGTTTCCTTTGAGTAGTTTCTACTATATTTTTTATAACTTGCCACTGTTTATCAGTGAAGCTGGCTGGATTTTTGCTCATATATTAATGTCTTGACAACTAAACAGCCACGCCGCAAAACCAAACTAAACAACTGATACTCAGTAAATTATACTATATTTATCATATTTCAAAATAGCTTATAAGAATGAAAAGAGCACTATTGATTGTAGATGTACAAAATGATTTTTGCCCGGGCGGAACGCTTGCACTAAAGGATGGGGACAAAATTATACCTGTTATAAATAGCATAATTGATAAGTTTGATGTGGTGGTGTCTTCACAAGACTGGCACCCGGTTGACACTATTCATTTTGAAAAGTGGCCCGCTCACTGCGTTTCTAATCTTGATGGTGCAGATTTCCATCCAGATTTGAATATCGACAAGATTGATTTGAAACTATTGAAGGGAACAGAAAATAAAGATGACGGGTATTCGGCTTTTGAGGCAACTAATGCCTCACTGAGTGAATATCTGGAGCAAGAAGAAATAACTGATATATATATCTGTGGGTTGGCTACTGATTATTGCGTGAGGGCTTCGGCACTGGATGCATTAAAACTTGGTATTCGAACTACTGTTATCACTGATGCCATTGCTGCGGTAAACTTAAAACCGGGCGATGACAAAAAAACTTTAGCTGAGCTTCGCAAAAAAGGAGCCATTTTGATACCCTCAAATGAGGTTTGATAAAAATAATGCACTTTTTTTGCAAAATAACTGCAGAATGTTTTGGTGTTATTAAAAAATGTCCTACCTTTGCAATCGCAAATCAGAAATGATAGCAACTGCGGGGTGTAGCACAGTCCGGTTAGTGTACCTGGTTTGGGACCAGGGGGTCGTGAGTTCGAATCCCACCACCCCGACGCAGAAATCGAAAACCACTTGTAGATTATTCTACAGGTGGTTTTTTTGTTATATAGCTTTTTTGACACAAAAGATGTTTTAACCATACTTTTTTGTAAATTTGCATCTTTAATTTAGAAACGAGCATGATCATTGTTCTGAACATGAATAAAAGCAAGTTCCTGATACTACTTTATACTTTCCGGATAAATAAATAGATAAACAAAACTCTGTTTTGATTATACTTAATATTCAGAAGGTGATATAAAACTTAGAATTGACATTAAATTATTTGAAAACAAACATATTATATAACATGTATAGAAGCAAAACTTGTGGCGAACTTCGAATCGCCGATATCAATCAAGAGGTTACTCTTTCGGGATGGGTGCACCGAATTCGCAAAATGGGGGGAATGACCTTTA
Source organism: uncultured Proteiniphilum sp. (assembly GCA_964607405.1). GTDB lineage: Bacteria > Bacteroidota > Bacteroidia > Bacteroidales > Dysgonomonadaceae > Petrimonas. The sequence continues at coordinate 7,029 of CAZSKF010000060.1, forward strand.
TAGACTTGCGTGACAGATATGGTACTACTCAATTATCGTTTAACCAGGAAGTGAATCACAACTTGGCAGAGCAAGCCAACAAACTGGGCAGAGAATGGGTAGTTCAAATAAAAGGCAAGGTTGCAGAGCGCTCCAGCAAAAACTCTAATATCCCTACAGGCGACATCGAAATCATCGCAAGTGAAGTTAAGGTACTAAACAAATCAAAAACACCTCCATTCACTATCGAAACAGAAACTGATGGTGGCGACGATTTGAGAATGAAATATCGCTACCTTGACTTGAGACGCGACACAGTGAGACAAAACCTTGAGTTGCGACACAAAATGGCTTTTGAAACTCGCAGATATCTTGACGAAAGAAACTTTCTTGAGGTGGAAACGCCAATGATGATTGCTTCGACACCTGAGGGTGCACGCGACTTTGTGGTGCCTTCACGCATGAATCAGGGAGAATTTTATGCCCTACCCCAATCACCTCAGCTTTTCAAGCAGCTCCTAATGGTTTCAGGATTTGACAGATATTTTCAGATAGTAAAATGCTTTAGAGACGAAGACCTACGCGCCGACCGTCAACCTGAATTTACACAGATAGACTGCGAAATGTCGTTTGTGGATCAAGAAGATGTAATTTCCACCTTTGAAGGGTTAACAAAACACCTTTTCAAAACACTTAAGGGTGTGGAAATAGAAGAGGACTTCCCTCGCATGACATTTGCAGATGCTATGAAATATTATGGATCTGACAAGCCTGATATTCGCTTTGATATGAAGTTTGTGGAAATAAAAGACCTGACCGAGGGTGCAGACTTTGTGGTGTTTGATAGCGCTGAGTATGTTGGAGCTATCTGCGCTGAGGGCTGCGCATCTTATACTCGCAAACAGGTGGACGAGCTTACCAACTTTGTGAAGCGTCCGCAAATTGGTGCAAAGGGATTAATCTACGTAAGATATAATGAAGATGGCACACTAAAATCTTCAGTTGACAAATTCTACAGCGAAGATGTGCTAAAACAATGGGCTAAACGATGCAATGCAAAACCCGGCGATCTGATATTGGTGATGGCAGGCGAAACAGTGGAAACACAAGAGCAACTTTGCGAACTTCGACTTGAAATGGGTGAACGCATGGGCCTTAGAGATAAAAACAATTATAAGTGTTTGTGGGTAGTTGATTTTCCACTATTGGAAAAAGATGACGAGCTGAATAGATTCTTCGCAAAACATCACCCATTCACTTCTCCCAAAGCAGAGGATATTGAACTACTAGACACCAATCCTGCTGCAGTGAGAGCCAATGCCTACGATATGATTATAAATGGTGTGGAAATTGGTGGCGGTTCTATTCGTATTCATGACAGCGAATTGCAAAAGAAAATGTTTTCGGTGCTAGGATTTAGCGAAGAGAGCGCACAAGAGCAATTCGGATTCCTAATGGATGCATTTCAATATGGCGCTCCTCCACATGGTGGTATTGCATTTGGCCTTGACCGCTTTGTATCTATCTTTGCAGGTCTAACCAGCATTAGAGACTGTATTGCATTCCCTAAAAACAATTCGGGTCGCGATGTTATGATTGATGCTCCTGCTACAATTGCTCAAGAGCAACTTGACGAACTTGGAATAGCATTAGTGAAGAAAGAAAACTAATTGCACATCTATATATACATAACTTATAAACGTGTGGAGCAATTAGACTCTGCACGTTTTTTTAATTAAACATATCAATATGAAACCAATCAGAGTGACCTGCGCAATAATTGAAGAGAATAACAATGTGCTGGTGGTACAAAGAGGTAAGGATATGAATCAATCTCTCAAATGGGAGTTTCCGGGTGGGAAAATTGAGGAAGGAGAATCGGAAACAGAATGCTTGATAAGAGA
>CAZSKF010000060.1:9011-12579 GCA_964607405.1 uncultured Proteiniphilum sp.
GCATTTACATCCTCAAGGCCTACAGACAGGCGGATTGTAGTGTCTCGAACATCCATTTCGGCTCGCTGCTGTGGTGTGAAGCCCACATATATAGTGGTAGCAGGATGAAGTGCTAGCGACCTATTGTCGAAAAGATTTGTGGCACGACGGATTAGATTTAATTTATTGAGAAAACTAAAACAATCATCTTTTGACTCAAGATCAAAAATAAGCATTGCTCCATAATAACCACCAAATTGTGATTTACTAACCTGATAGTCGGGATGATTATCCAAACCGGGATAACATACAGATATAATACCCTCTACACTTTGAAATCTTTTTGCCAACTCCATAGAAGTGGATGCCTGGCGCTCGTATCTCACATTCATAGATTCCAGACCTAATGATTGCATATATGCAGTTTGAGGGGTCATGTACGCACCCAGATTACGATGAATTTCTTTGCGTAATATAACGTTAAATGCCGATTGTGAGTCGGATTGAATATGCTTAAGTTTTGGAGAATTGCTCCAATCAAATAAACCATAATCAATAATCAAACCACCCAATGAAGTACCACCACCTGAAATATATTTAGTGCTGGAGATAACATCAATGTCCACCCCAAAATCGGAAGCCGAAAATGCAGAGAAAGGTATAAGAGTAGTATCTGCCACAATTGGCACTCCTTTATTATGAGCTAAACTGCTCAACATACGCAAATCTGCAATTTCCATTTGTGGGTTAGATATGATCTCCACAAATAAAGCGCAGGTGTTATTATCAATAGCAGCATCTATCTCATCCTTGTTTTTAAGATCTACAAACCTGATTTCTGCTCCAAAAGCAGCCAGTGTGTTTACAAAAAAAGAATACGTATTGCCAAAAAGCTTGTTTGAAGTAACGATGTTGCAACCACTCCATGCCAGCGCCATAAAAGCATTACTAATTGCCGCCATGCCCGAATTGAGCGCCGTAACACCAAAAGCGTTAGTTGCAACCCTTACTTTATCTTCAAAATGCTGAACAGTGGGATTTGTTACTCGCGAATACACATGCTCATCGGTTTTGCCGGCAAAAGCAGCCTCCATTTCCTCTGCAGTATCAAATTCATATGCAAGGCTATTATACACCGGCATTGACAGCGCACCATAAGGATCCGGTTTTGGATAGTTTAATGAAACTAACTTTGATTCGTATTCTTTATTTATCATTATTCTGTGATTAATTTGTAATTACAAAGATACAATTGAATATTAAAATAGTATGACTTCGCCACAAATAATATCGATTAAGAAAGATATTTGTCGCTATTGAGAATATTTTAGGATAAAAACATCCATAAAGTAAAAAGAATTATTATCTTTGTCTCAAACAAAAAAAAGATATTTATGTTTTCGAAGGCATGTGAATACGGCATAAGAGCTATGTTATATATTGCGGAACAATCGCAGTGGGGTAATCGTGTGAATATTAAAGAGATTTCAAAATCTATTGATTCACCCGAGGCTTTCACGGCTAAAGTTTTGCAACAATTAGCTCGCAACGGTGTCGTTGATTCTCTAAAAGGTCCTTCAGGCGGTTTTGCTATTCCGGCAGATAAATTACCACTTCTGAAGCTTAGCGAAATTGTAGAAGCAATTGACGGTGACCATGTTTTTGTAGGATGTGGATTAGGCTTGCCTGAGTGCAGTGACGAGAAGCCCTGTCCTCTGCATCACAAATTTGGTTCTATTAGGGACGACCTGAGAGATATGCTAGAGCAAACAACTGTGTTGGAGCTGGCAAAAGATATTAATAATGGACTTACCTTTTTGAAGAGGTAGTATTTTTTTGCAGCTATTTAAGACACTTCTATCTCAATAAAAATAATGCGCAATAATTTAAATAGATATGAGAACAATTAAGAACCCTACGCCAATAGCGTTGACGTTTTTATGGATTGGATTTGTATGTGCCATAAGTTTTATGGAAGCATGGCTCAAGTTTCAAGCACCGGGCATCACACTAGAGTTGGGCCTAGGAATTGGCAAACTTGTATTTAATGCCCTCAATAAGATTGAATGGGTACTTGCTATAATTATCATCTTAAGCTTGATTGTATCAGGACAAAATCCTATAAAGGGTAAAAACCTAATGATAAGCATAATAGTGGTTATTTTGTTGCTTCAATCATTCTGGTTACTGCCTGCTCTCTTCGATCGTGCTAATATGCACATTGCAGAACAAAAAGTATCGTCAAGCTCATTTGCACATTACAGCTATATCGCATTAGAAGTAATTAAAGTGGTACTACTATCTGTTTATGGTGTATCACTACTAAGAAAAAAGTAATTCAAACATTCACAGTAAAACGATTTTAAGAATCGAAACATTTTAAAAATTCACAAAATTATGAGTATTACAAAAGACAGCAATGTTGGCAAAATGGTAGCGGAAAACTATCGCTACGCAACTGTATTCAAAACAGCAGGTATAGATTTTTGCTGCAATGGCAACAGATCAGTTGAGGATGCTTGCGCTAAAAAAAATATTAATGTAGATGAACTATTGAAGGATTTGGAAGCTGCTGCTGCCAAAGGCAATGCTGGTACCGAAATAGACTACAGAACATGGCCTCTAGACTTATTGGCTGACTACATCGAAAAGACGCACCACAGATATGTGGAGGCCAAAATAGAAGAGATTACTCCTTATCTAACAAAAGTGATGAGAGTGCACGGTGGCAACCACCCCGAGCTATTGGAGATTGGCGAACTATTCTTCCAGTCAGCTGAAGAGCTTACATCTCACATGACTAAAGAAGAGGGTGTTCTATTTCCTCATATCCGCAAAATGGTAGAGGCTCAAATAAAAAATGCACCACCTCCCGAGTCTAATTTTGGTGAGGTTAAAAACCCAATTGAGGTGATGCACATGGAACATGATAATGAAGGAGAGCGATTCCGTCAAATTTCGGCATTGTCTGACGACTATACACCTCCGGTTGATGCTTGCGGAACCTACAGAGTTACATTCTCATTGCTTCAGGAGTTTGAGGATGATCTACATAAACATATTCACCTAGAGAATAATATCTTATTCCCTAAAGCTATAGAGCTTGAGAAGGCTTTCGCAGTAATGCAGTAAACACTATCTACTTTTAAAATTCACAGTTTCAATGTTAGGAAGCATCCGGCTTTATTCGGCTGCTTCCTTTTTTTATATTATCATCCAAAATCACCAATAATAAAAAAAAGGATGCCTCATTATTGAAGCATCCTTTTGTATAGTAATCTATATATTAATCCTAGAACTTGTATCCGAATGTTAGCACACCTCTATATGAATTATTCTTCAATGAAAAAGGTGCAGCATCTATCACACTATCCACAAAGTATAGATTTGGGAATGGATAAAGTTGATCTTTCTGAGTTTGATAAACCATTGCAAAGTCCATGTAAAACTCTCGTGTAAATCTGTATCCTACACCTGCAGTGTAGTAATTTGTATCCCCTTCCATTCTAAAGATTGTGTTTGAGCCGGCAACACGCATATCGCCATATTTCTCCAATTCTGAATCATATGGGTTTTGCATCCATGCATA
>CAZSKF010000060.1:12679-13766 GCA_964607405.1 uncultured Proteiniphilum sp.
TCAGCAATAAAGTCAAGCATTCTGCTTGCCCCTGATGGAACAACACCAGCAGCACCAATCTTGCGGTTGAAATTCTTTTGTCTATTTTGTGAAAATCCAAAATTAATCATCGGCATAACCTCATTTCGCAAAGGGAAATATCCTACAAAGCCAAAGTTGTGAACATTAAAGTCAGTTGCTCCGCGTTTAATATCCCCTACCTCCGAATTATTTTTTTGAAGTCCGAATGTTCCAACAATTTCCGAACTGCGATAAACACCAATACCGGCGGGATTAATTGACACACCTGTCATATCACCTCCCAGGGCTCCAAATGCTCCACCCATACCCATGGAGCGGGCGGTGCCATGAAGCTCATTTCCTGAATACTTCAATGCTTCCACAATTCCTTGTGCAAACACCTGGGTTGACACCAACATTAATGTTATAAATATGTATGTGATTCTTTTCATATAAAAATACTGTTAATCATTTATTTTCTATCGGCGACCGCCACCACTTGAACGTCCGCTACTGCCGCTGCTTGATCCTGAACTTCTGCTTGATCCACTTGATGTTCCAAATGAGGAGCTACTTGAAGAGGATCGAGAAGGAGTAGAGAAACTGCTATTTGACTGAGTTCTTGAAGGAGCTGTCACTGTACTACTTCTGTTCGTGGTAGTCGAAGTTCTCGAAGGTGAGGTAACTGTATTATTTCTTATAGAAGTATTTGAATTTCTCTGATAGGTTGTAGCAGATCTTTGAGTAGCCGAACCACTGCTTGTGCCGCGGCTATTATATACTCTAGATCCGGAACTTATAGCAGAACTTGAGTTTCGATTTGTAACCGGAGCTCTGTTAACTGCTTGCCCTGTTCTTGAATCAACAACACGTCCTGCATTGTCAACTATTCTTGTTCTTGAAGATGCAGTACTTCTATTATATGCAGAAGAGTTTCTGTTGGAAGCAGTGCGTGAAGAACTATTTAATGTAGCGCGAGTTGACGACGTGCGACTGGCATTTGCATATGATGTTCTACCTGCTGAATTTGCAGAGCTTGTTCTGTATGACCCTGTGCTTCTTCCCGATCTATTAGTAGTCAATGCAG
>CAZSKF010000061.1:0-4428 GCA_964607405.1 uncultured Proteiniphilum sp.
GAGTATCTTTGTAAAAAGACTTTATTCGGTTTTTCTTTTAATTTAAATATTATGATACATCCTGAAAATGATCCAAAATATCAAAGTTTGAATGTTAATAAGGGGATTGAACAACCTCCAAGTATTAATCCTTATCTTCATCTGCAGCGACAGGCCCGACGCAGAAAGTATTCCGTAGATGAATATGCTGATGGAATTCGTTCGGGAAATATTACGATGTTGAGTCAGGCAGTAACTATGATAGAGAGTTCAAAGCCTGAGCATCAGGAAATGGCCCAGGCTATAATTGATAAGTGCTTGCCATATTCTGGTAATTCTGTAAGAGTTGGTATAACAGGTGTGCCCGGAGCGGGGAAAAGTACTTCTATAGATTCTTTTGGTATGCACCTGATAAATGAAGGGCATAAGCTTGCAGTGCTTGCCATTGACCCTTCTAGTGAAAGAACTAAAGGTAGTATTCTTGGTGACAAAACAAGGATGGAGAAACTCTCTGTTCAGAAAGATGCTTTTATTCGTCCTTCGCCTTCTGCCGGATCTTTGGGCGGCGTGGCTCGCAAGACTAGAGAGACAATAATATTATGTGAGGCTGCCGGATTTGATTATATATTTGTTGAGACAGTTGGGGTGGGGCAATCGGAGATTGCTGTGCACTCTATGGTTGACTTCTTTCTTTTAATTCAGTTGTCAGGAACCGGAGATGAATTGCAGGGAATAAAACGAGGCATAATGGAAATGGCTGATGGTATTGTAATAAATAAGGCTGATGGGGATAATGTGAGAAAGGCAAAAATGGCTCAGCGCCAACTTCAAAATGCTTTACATCTATTTCCGATGGCTGAATCCGGATGGGCGCCTGAAGTGCTTACATACTCTGGGTTTTATTCTCTTGGAATAAAAGAAGTATGGGATATGATTTTTAGATATGTTGATTTTGTTAAGGAGAATAATTATTTTGATTCTCGTCGCAATAAGCAGGCTAAGTACTGGATGTATGAGACCATTAATGAGAAGTTGAAAAATGATTTTTATCAGAATGCACAGATCGAAAAGCTAATGCTTTCACTTGAGGAGGATGTGCTTTCGTCCAGGAAGAGTTCTTTTGTTGCGGCAAAAGAAGCTTTGGATACTTATTATGGAAAATAATCTGGAGTTGGCTGAAATGAATTAAAAAAGGGAGCAATGCTATTGTTATTTAGCTATGCTCCCTTTTCTTTGTTTAAAGATTTATTGTCCGTTACATTTCCATGTTATGGAAAACGTTTTGAACATCGTCATCTTCCTCAAATCTTTCAAGAAGTTTCTCGATTTGTGCTTTTTGCTCTTCATCGAGAACTTTAGTATCATGAGGTATTCTTTCAAACTCCGCCGAGTTGATTTCAAATCCATTCTCCTCGAGGTAGGATTGAATCTCAGCATATGATTTGAATTCTCCATAAATATAGATCTCACCATCTTCTGCTTCTAGCTCATCAACACCATAGTCTATAAGCTCAAGCTCAAGATCCTCAATTGAGATATCTTCTTTTTCAGTTATTTTGAATACACATTTATGGTCAAATAGGAACTCAAGACTTCCTGTAGTTCCAAGTGAACCTCCAAATTTGTTGAAATAGCTTCTGACATTAGCCACTGTTCTAGTTGTATTGTCGGTAGCAGTTTCTACCACAATTGCTACTCCATATGGACCATATCCTTCATAAACCACCTCTTTATAATCAGATGCATCTCTGTCTGTCGCTTTTTTGATAGCACGCTCAATATTATCTTTGGGCATGTTTTCTTTCTTTGCCTGCTGTATTAAAACTCGAAGGCGCGGATTGGTGTCGGGATCAGGCCCCCCTGATTTTGTGGCTATTGTTATCTCTTTTCCAATCTTTGTAAACACTCGTGACATGTTGCCCCAGCGTTTCATCTTTCTTTCTTTGCGATATTCAAATGCTCTTCCCATATCTTGGTTTTGCCTTTATGTAAATAATTGATTTTATTATAGTAGTTTCCTAGCGTAATGTTGCGTTCAAATCCTTTTGTAGGTTGTGCTGAATCTTTTTCATTACCGCGTCAATTTGTTTGTCGGTAAGTGTTTTTGATTCGTCTTGTAGCATAAAGTTTACAGCGTATGACTTCTTGCCTTCAGGTAAGTTCTTGCCTTCATAAACGTCAAATAGTGTAACTTGCTTTAGAAGCTTCTTCTCTGATTTCATTGCGATTTGCTCTATTTCAGAGAAGTTAATAGTATTGTCTATTAGCAATGCTAAGTCGCGACTTACAGCCGGGAACTTGGAAATTTCAGAGAACTTTACTTTGTGATTGTTTATCTCCTTCATAAGGATATCCCAGCTCATTTCAGCATAATATACTTCTGTGTCTATATCAAAATCATTTAGTACCTTTTTTGAGATAACACCAAATGATCCGATATTACGTTTGTGAGATCTGATTGTCATTCCTGTTGAGTATATTGGACTTTCCAGGGGTTCAAATATAACTTGTTTGTTTCCAATGCCAAGTCTCTTAAGAATATTCTCAACTGCAGCTTTTAGCTCAAATACTGAACTGTTGGTGTCTGATACTGTCCAATTCTTTGTTGTGCTTTTACCGCAAATCCATAGGGCTATACGTGTGTCTTCGCTATATTCTGCAAGCAGGTTGCTGTCTCGTTTCTTTTCTGCGTTGAAGTTGTAGCAATTGCCAAACTCATAAAGTTTTAAATCGCCATGTTTCCTGTTTCTATTGTAAGCTATGCTTTCAAGTCCACCATAGAGTAGAGTTTGGCGCATTACTCCCAAGTCATTGCTTAATTGATTTAATATTGAAACATTATTTTTAAGAGGGTATGTGTCATTGTTCTCGTAATATGATCTACTTGTTAGCGAGTTGTTCATTATTTCATAGAAACCACTAGCAGTAAGTTGCTCTGAAATTAATGTTTGTAGATTATACTTTTTGTCTGTTTCAGTTTGATATGACAGGTTTGATTTAACTGAATCTCCAAATTCTATGTTATTGTAACCATATATTCTTAAGATCTCTTCTATAACGTCAACGTCACGTAGTACATCTACCCTGTATGTTGGTATGTGTAGAGTTAGCTCACTCTCTGTTTCGTTGGCTACAGTAATCTCAAGGCTTCTTAAAATATTTTTGATTGTTGATTTGTCAATGTTCTTTCCTATTAGCTTGTTTACCTTGTCGTATGCTAATACTACTTCCGGCTGATTGATGGGCGATGGGTAAATGTCTCTGATTTCACCTTCTATGGTTCCTCCGGCCAATTCTTTAATTAGCATTGCCGCTCTTTTTAATACATATATTGTATTGTTGGGGTCAACGCCTCTTTCAAAACGGAATGATGAATCTGTATTTAATCCGTGGCGACGTGCTGATTTTCTAACCCATGTAGGGTGGAAATATGCTGACTCAAGGAATACGTCTGTAGTTGTTTCTGTAACTCCTGAAGTGGCACCACCGAAAACTCCTGCAATACACATTCCTTCATCGTTTGCATTGCATATCATGAGGTCATTCTCGTGTAGCTCACGTTCTTCTTCATCAAGTGATGTAAACTTTGTTTTAGCAGGCGATGTCTTTACAACAACCTTGTTGCCTTTTATATATTTAGCATCAAAGGCGTGCATGGGATGCCCGGTTTCATGAAGAATGAAGTTTGTAATATCTACTATATTGTTTATTGGACGAAGTCCTATAAGTAGTAGTCTGTTTTTTAACCAATCGGGACTCTCCTGAACTGTAACATTACGCAAAGTTAATCCTGAGTATCTTGGGCAAGCCTCTGTGTTTTCTACTACAACATCTATTCCACCATCTTTTTGGTCGATAGAGAAGTCTTCAACAGAAGGTTTATTTAATTTGTATTCAATATTGGCTTGTTGCAGGTATGCTGCTAAATCTCTTGCTACACCGTAGTGAGATGTGCCGTCAACACGATTAGGGGTAATATCTATTTCAAAGACGTAATCACTTTTTATATTGTAATACTCTTTGGCGGTCATTCCAACTATTGCATCGTCCGGAAGAACAATGATACCATCGCTTGAGGTGCCTATGCCTATTTCATCTTCAGAACATATCATTCCGTGTGATTCTTCACCTCTGATTTTTGAGCGCTTAATTGTTATTTCATTATCCCCGAAGTATATTTTTGTTCCAATTGTTGCTACTACTACTTTTTGTCCTTTAGCAACGTTTGGAGCCCCACATACGATGTTTAGTATCTCGTTGTCGTTACCAACATTAACTGTTGTAAGGCTAAGGTGATCAGAACCCGGATGTGGTTCGCAGGTTAAAACTTCACCAATTACTAAACCTTCTAATCCTCCACGGATGCTTTGTATTTCTTCCACACCGCCAGCTTCCAAACCAATAGAAGTTAATGCGTCAGCTGTTTGTTGGGGTGTTAAATCGAATTGA
>CAZSKF010000061.1:4438-13718 GCA_964607405.1 uncultured Proteiniphilum sp.
CTCTTTGAGCCAGTTGTATGAAATGTTCATTGTTTTATTTTAATATGATTAGTCTAGATTGAATCTAGAAAAACGTTCAAAATTACAAAATAAAAGTCTTACTTTTTAATTATTTGGTTTGTAATAAGCTTGAAACCATGTAAAAAGTAATTATTATTGTTGTTTGTCTAGAATTTAAGGCCTATGTATAAAAAATCATCCCAAGCAGAGTAGGATACTTTTGGCATATACTTATATCTAGTATGCCTGATATATCTATATCTTTCCAATCCAACGTATATATTATTGGAGAGATCGTGTTCGGCTGTTAGTCCAAAAAGATATAGCCTTGCAATACTTCTATCTCCTTGGGTGTCGAGGAAGTCTTTCTCGTAACTAGTTAGGTCTTTGAAATCTAATTCCTCATCATATCCCATCCATGTGTAGATATTATAGTTTTCAGCCCTAAGTCGTAATCGTGTCTTTTTATTAAAGATTACCTCTGTTTGTGCTTTTACGCTAAATCCACTACCCATGTTATAGTCGCGATTATCAATTTTGAAGTGATCCGAAATACTTGCACCTAGTGCAATTCCATTAATAAAAAACTTTCCCTCCAAACCGAATCTTTCTCCTTCCTTCTCTACAAGCAAGCCTGTACCAATTGAGGCAGCTTCGGAGATGTAGTATGGTCTAAACTCTGTATTGTCAGAGCGAATTATTTTGGAATTGAAGTAGTTGAAGTGTTGAAAGAATCCTGTAAATACTTGCCAGTTATTCTTATTATAAACCTCATATGTTTTTAACGCTCCTACAACGTTTATCTGAGTTAATGAAAACCTAGAAGCCACATAGTCCATTTGTATTTTGGTTTGGAACCATTCAAATGGTTTTTCTATTTCGTAATCAAACACTTCTCCATACTCAATAGATGCTTTAAGACCTATACCGTATTTTTGAGTTTCGTCATTGTCGGTAATGTTTCTTACGCCTAACGCTACATTTCCATGAATTGGTGAGCGTGGGAGATGATTTCCACGTGTAGATTCATACTCCCATGCTTTGCCTGTTGCTATTCTGTTTATTAATCTTGTAGGAGCAAGTATTCCTGCAAAGAACTCCCTAAAGAATCTGTCTGTGCCTGAAGTGCGATTGTCGATAATTAAATCGGAGAGTCTAAATGTAATTTCTCCAAGTGCCACACCCCCAAAAGTTGTGGAGATTAGGTCATTTCTGGATGGGGGTTCATTTTCCATTGCAAATTCCCACATAAGGCTTCCTGCCAATGTGAATGGTAGTGACTCATAAAATGAAAACCCATTAGCCCTAGCCGCATTAAAGTATAGCGAGCCATGGTATGGGTGTCCAATTAGATTAGTGGAAAATTTATCTGAATCCCAAACCGGGTATGTTTTTAAATTTCTTTTTATGGTGTTGAGGCTTATGTATGCAAAGTCTTCGTGCATTATGTATCTATTAAAACCCCAAATGCCCATATTTACACCAAACCCAATTGTAGCGGATCGTAGTAAGTGCTTATTAGGGGTGTAATAAATATTTGAATCAATAGTTGTTTTGACCGAATCAGATTCTTCACTCTGTTGCGCAAACATAGTTGCATTCATTAATAATAATACAATTATTAGTGGAGCCCTCTTCATTTTGTAAGAAAAATAATTTATTTGAAAGTTTGGGTATGCAATTTAAACAAAAACCGTGCAAATATTGTATTTGCACGGTCTGTTCTTATGTTTCTAGTTGGAAAATTATCTGTAACTAGAAATTATCCTAATATTAATAACCTCTGATAGCTTTAACGCCGGGCAGAGTTTTGCCTTCAATCATTTCTAGTAGCGCACCGCCACCTGTTGAAACATATGATACTTGGTCTGCTTGTTTAAACTTGTTGATACATGCCACAGAGTCACCACCACCTACAAGAGAGAATGCTCCATTACTTGTAGCTTCAACAATAGCGTCTGTAAGGGCTTTAGAACCATGATCAAAATTATCAAATTCAAAAACACCAACAGGACCATTCCAAAGTATAGTTTTTGACTCCTTAATTATATTGGCAAACAATTCTTCTGACTCAGGACCTACGTCAAGACCTAACCAGCCTGCGGGTATTTCATCTGCTTTCACAAAACCAGTGTCAGCATCGTTGCTAAACTTGTCAGCTATTTTTGCATCAGTTGGTAATATAAGGTTTACTCCTTTTTGTTTAGCCAGCTCTACGATTTCTTTTGCTAAATCAAGCTTGTCCATCTCTACAAGAGAGTTGCCAATTTCGCCACCATCTGCTTTTACAAATGTGTATGTCATGCCGCCACCCAGAATTAGGTTGTCAACTTTGTCAAGAAGGCTAGTGATTACTTCAATTTTAGATGAAACCTTTGAGCCACCCATTATTGCAGTGAAAGGACGTTGTGTTTCTTTCAATACTTTTTCTACAGAGTCAACCTCTTTCGCTAGCAAGTAGCCAAAAAGCTTGTGCTCGCTATCAAAGTGCTCAGCTATCAAAGTAGTTGATGCATGTGCACGGTGTGCCGTTCCAAAAGCATCATTTACATATACATCAGCGTATGAAGCAAGCTTTTTAGTGAATTCTTTTTGAGATTCTTTTACTGCTTTTTTAGCTGCTGCTATATCTTCTTCTGATGCATCTTCTGCAAGACCACGAGGTTTGCCTTCTTCTTCAGCATAGAATCGAAGGTTTTCTAATAGTAATGCTTCTCCAGGATTTAAAGATGCTGCCATTGCTGCTGCTTCTTCACTGATGCAGTCGTTAGCGAATTTAACATCTACACCCAAAAGCTCAGAAAGATGGGCCAAGGTGTGTTTTAGGCTGAACTTTTCAGTTGGACCTTTTGGACGACCTAGGTGTGAACCAATAATTACGCTTCCTCCATCTTTTAAGATTTTCTTAAGTGTTGGAATTGCAGCACGGATACGTGTGTCGTCTGTAATGTTAAAGTTTTCATCGAGTGGGACATTTATGTCAACTCGAACAAATGCCTTTTTGCCGGCAAAATTGAATAAATCCATTGTTTGCATAGTTCTATATATGTTTTATTTGATTATTATTCTACTATATGTCTTTTAATGTGTTTATGTTAATAATAAGGTCCGCCTCTAACTTGTTTGAGATGCTTACCATTTATTTAACTACAATAAAAGCAGTGAGTTGATTGATTTTTTTAATGATTACAAAAGTACAAAAATATATTATATTGACTTTGCTTTTTGTATTGAAAGTTTATGAATTGTCAATAATGACCTGATAAGTAATTGGAACAGCCTTTTTGTACATAGCCATTACTCCACAATATTTGTCAAATGATAACTTGCAGGCTCTCTCTATTTTGTCTTTAGGTAAGTTGTCTCCACTAAACTCATATACAACTCTGAGTTCGGTGTAGGTCTTTGGATGTTCTTCGCTAAGGTCTGCATCAATGCGTATATTAAAGCTCTTAGGACTGATTCTCATCTTTTTTAGAATCTCTACCACATCCATGCCGGTGCATCCGGCGGCTGATAGCAATAATAGTTTCTTTGGTCTTGGTCCTGAATCACTTCCTCCCGCTTCTGTAGCTAGGTCTATAACTATTTTATGTCCGTCGAGATCTGTTTCAAATATGTTGTTTTCTTTCCAAACAGTATTGATTGAATGTTTTGTCATATCACTTGAGTTATTAATTGATTAGTTGCTGAATTATCTAGTTGTATTAATACATTATTATAATACAAATAATTTTGCTCATGTGCAAAAATAACATTTTGCTTTTATATAGGAACTCTGTAATATGCTTTTATTTTTTTAGATGAAGAATAGATGTCTTGATTTGTTGTATTTGTGCCTTTTTGATATTGTTTATGGGTTTATGTGTAGTTTCTTGCTGTAAATACTTTCAGTTTGTGTTGAATGTGTGTGCAAAATGATTATTTTTGTTGAAAAAAACAAAGTTATGATAAGTAGTGATACCAAAGTTTTGCTTATATATACAGGAGGAACCATAGGAATGGTTGAGAATATGGAGACTGGGGCTTTGGAAGCCTTCAATTTTAGTCATTTAAAATCAAATGTTCCCGAGATGAAGCGCCTGAACTTCAATGTTGATACCTATCTGTTTGAACCTCCAATAGATTCTTCAGAAATAAAACCTAAAAACTGGATTGAAATAACGAAGGTTGTTCAAGATAATTATGATAAATATGATGGCTTCGTTATTTTGCACGGCACAGATACCATGTCTTATACCGCATCTGTACTTAGCTTTATGATGGAAAATCTTACCAAGCCTGTTATATTCACGGGGTCGCAATTGCCAATTGGAAAGTTGAGGACGGATGGAAAAGAGAATCTTATCACTGCATTAGAAATTGCGGCAGATAAAGATGATTATGGAAGACCTGTTGTTCCTGAATTATGTATTTATATGCAGAATCTATTAATGAGAGGCAACAGAACAATCAAGATTAATGCTGACAACTTTAGCGCATTTAATAGTCCTAACTATACTCCCTTGGCAGAAGTGGGGGTGGATATCAAGTATCATGATAAATTTATATTGTCTCCTGATTTCAACAAGCCTGTAAAGTTTAATTATCATATAGACAATAATGTTGCGATTGTAAAGCTCTTTCCCGGCATTCAAGAGAAGATAATGAAATCAATTTTCTCTGTTTCAGATCTGAAGGGTGTTGTTCTTGAGACTTTTGGTTCAGGAAATGCACTTCGTGACCAGTGGTTTATTGATTTGCTGAGTGATGCTCATGATCGGGGAATAGTGGTTGTTAATGTAACTCAGTGTTTGTATGGGAATGTGGAAATGCACCGATATGAAACGGGTCAGCATCTGGAAAGATTAGGGGTTGTGTCGGGCCATGATATAACAGTTGAGGCAGCATTAGCAAAGTTGATGACTCTACTAGGCAATGGCAATTCGCTAGATGAAGTAAGGCATTTGATGTCAGTTTCATTGCGTGGAGAAATGAGCTAATTCTCAAATTGCCGGGCTTATCGTTTGTTAATGAGCCTATTTGTGATTTTTAATAAGCAATCCGTTATCAAATTCAATGTATTTGTTTACTTTTGTATCAAATGTGCCTTGTAAATGAAGCAAGGTGATATGAACTAACTATGGGAAAGAAAACAAGTACAAATAAAAAAGAGAATGTGAGCAAGAAGTCATTTAAACGCAGATTCATAAGATTTTTATGGGCTGGTTTTTTCTTGATTGTTGTTGCCGGCATATTTGCTTTTTCACTAATTTCATCCGGTGTGATTGGTTATTTGCCAGATATTAGTGAATTGGAAAATCCGATTGACAAATATGCATCACAGGTAATTTCTTCAGATGATCAACTATTATTCACATATTCGCATAGTGAGGATAATAGGATGTTTATAGATTATAGCGAACTGTCTCCAAGTTTGATAGATGCTCTTGTTGCAACAGAAGATCAGAGATATTATACACATTCCGGCATTGATGTTATTGGTTTGGGACGTGTTGTGTTCAAAACACTTTTGTTTCAACACGAGAGTAGTGGTGGTGGAAGTACTATAACACAGCAGTTGGCAAAACTTCTTTATTCTCCTAAAGCTAGCAGTAAGCTTCAGAGAGCATTTCAAAAACCAATAGAATGGATTATTGCAGTTAAGCTTGAAAGACAATACACAAAAGACGAGATAATCAATTTATATTTGAATAAATATGATTTTAACTATGATGCCATAGGGATTAAATCTGCAGCTAAAACATACTTTAATAAAACTCCTATAGACTTGAATATTCAAGAGTCGGCAATGTTGGTGGGTATGCTTAAGAACTCCTCATTATATAATCCCGTGAGACGCGAGGAGATTACTAAGAATAGGAGAAATGTTGTGTTGACGCAGATGCGCAAGAATGGTTTTTTGTCAAGAGTTGAGGCCGACTCTTTGATGCAGCTTCCCGTTGATCTTGACTTTAAAAGAGTAGATCATATCTCTATCCCTGCACCATACTACAGGCAACATTTAGCCAAAATAATGATGGCTAAAAAGCCTAATAAAAAGAACTATGCCTCTTGGCAGGCGCAAAACTTTTTGGAGGATTCTATAGCTTGGGAACAAAATCCATTGTATGGCTGGTGCAATAAAAATCTGAAATCAGATGGAACCAACTATAATATTTACACTGATGGTTTAAAGATATATTCTACTCTCGACTCCAGAATGCAAAGTTATGCAGAACAAGCGGTGGAAGAGCACCTGGGTGGATATTTGCAAAAGCACTTTACAGATGAAAAAAGAGGAAAGAAATATGCGCCGTATGCCAATAGTGTTTCTGATAAGGTGGAGAACCTGATGAGAACGGCTATGCGCCAGACTGACAGATATAGAGTCTTAAAGAAAGAAGGCTGGTCAGAAGAAAAGATATTAAGCAACTTTAAAGACAACCCCGTGGAAATGAAAGTTTTTTCTTGGCAGGGTGAAATTGATACAGTGATGACCCCTTGGGACTCTATAAGATATCATAAAGGCTTTTTGAGAACAGGTTTCATGGCAATGAACCCATTAACTGGACATGTCAAAGCATATGTAGGTGGCCCTAGCTTTTCGCATTTTAAATATGATATGGTGTCAAGTGGAAAGAGACAAATAGGTTCAACTATTAAGCCATATCTTTATACTTTAGCAATGGAGGAGGGACTTACTCCATGTGATGGAACAATTCATGAACCACAAACTCTAATTGATGAAAATGGTGTGCCTTGGACGCCAAGGAATGCTAACAGTAAATTTCAAGGTTCTTACGTTACAATTAAATGGGGGCTTCAAAACTCTAGTAACTGGGTTACCGCATATCTTATGAAAATGTTTTCACCATATGCCTTTGCCAGAATACTAAGTTCTTTTGGTTTAAAGACTAAGGCTGATCCGGTAGTTTCATTAGCATTAGGTCCAAATGATGCTTCAGTTTATGAGATGGCAGGGGCTTATACTGCTTTTGTAAACAGAGGGATCCGCGTTGAGCCCATGTTGGTGAGTCGCATTGAAGATTCTTATGGTAATGTGATAGCAACTTTTGTTCCTTCTACACATGAGATTTTTAGTGAATCAACATCTTATAAGATGATTGATATGCTTAAAGCGGTGGTTGATGGTGGAACTGGTAACAGACTGCGTAGGCTATATAACTTGAAAGGAGAAATGGGCGCAAAGACTGGTACTAGTAATGATAACTCTGATGCTTGGTTTATGTCATTTACTCCAGATATTGTGGCCGCATGTTGGGTTGGAGGTGAAGAGCCTTCCATTCACTTCGACAGAATGGCTTATGGTCAGGGGGCTGCTGCAGCATTGCCTATTCATGGCCTGTTTTATCAAAAGATTTATGCCGATAAGAGTTTAAATATGAAAGATGATGGGGTTTTTGATATTCCCGAGGAGTATCGTAATCCATGCGTTGATCAACAGAGATATTCATCAGACTTTTATCAGAGTAATGAGCCTATTAAGAAGAACGAAGGAATAGACGATATGTTTGATTAAACATCATATATGAAGTATAATAATAAAGCATATACAAAAGCTACTCATAGTTCATATGGGTAGCTTTTTTTGTAACAATATTCATTATGGAATTAGAAAAGATATCAATTATAAATATACCCAAACTCAGTACTAAAGGAGTGACCTTGCAAAATAATATATCGTTGGAATGGGAGCAGGGTCAGCAATGGTGTGTGGTGGGCGCAACGGGGAGTGGGAAGACTACATTTTTGAAAGCTATTGCAGGCTTATTGTTTGTCCCAAATTCAAGTGTCAGATTTCCAAAGCTAGAACGCTATAAGAGTGAGATGAACTCTGGGAAAATGGTTTCGGATTTTATATCTTTTGTGCCTCAAGAGGTTAAAATCCCTTCTGGTTATATTTCAGATTTGTATTATCAAAAGAGGTATTACTCTACTGAGCAAGATGATGTTCCCACGGTTAGAGAGATATTGATGAATGTGCCCGGTTATGATGATGCAACTATTGATGATGTTTTAGATGTTATGTCTTTGTCTCATCTTTTAGATCAGCCATTTGTTCAATTATCTAATGGGCAAACTAGGCGATTGATGATTGCAATAGCTTTGCTAAAGCAACCTAAGATACTTATTCTGGATAATCCTTTTACAGGACTTGATCAACCTTCGCGTCTGAGTTTAAATAAACACTTGATGTCTTTAATAAAAACTGGCGTTCATATTATGATTGCAGCTCATGAATATGAGTTGCCTGATATGAAGTTTGTCACAAATGTATTGCGATTAAATGATGTTATGGAAAAGACTCCGGCAGATGTATTGCCAAGTTTTTATTTTGATCAATCTTTGGTTAATAAAGAAATTCCTCCAATTGAGCTAAACAATGTTGTAGTCAGCTATTCAAATAAGAAAGTGTTGGAAGTGGATAGTCTGAAAGTTAACCCTATAGACAACTGGATCATTCGTGGTAATAATGGATCAGGCAAATCCACGCTTCTATCTTTAATTGTGGCCGATCATCCCCAGGCATATTCTAATGAGGTGTATCTTTATGGAAAAAGGAGAGGAACTGGCGAAAGCATTTGGGATATTAAAAGAAATATTGGATACTTCTCTTCTGAATTGTTGAGATACTTTTCTCCGCGCCTAGTTGCTTCTGATGTAATAATGTCTGGTTACAATGATATTGTGGGGCAGGTATCACAAGGCACAGAAGAGTTGAGGGTGATGGTAGAGCATTTATCTAAATGGTTAGGGATACAATCTTTGCTGAGCATTAGGTTTGGAGATTTATCGTTTGGTCAACAGAAAATGATTTTAATTGCACGTGCATTGATTCGTAATCCTAAGATACTTATATTAGATGAGCCCCTGCAGGGGATGGATGCTGAGTGGCGCGAACAATTTAAAATAAAAATTGCTCAGTTTTCCGTTAATAGGGCTGTATTGTATGTTACTCATGATGACGATGATATCCCAGACGGGAGTTGGAAGCTCTTAAATCTCTAAAATAATAAATAGGCTGTCTCAAAATAGATTCTGGGGCAGCTTTTTTTATACCTGTCCATAATTGGACTAGGACGACGAAGAATGTTTTCATATCTGTCCATAATTGGACGTGGATGATGAAATTGTTTTTCATATCTGTCCATAATTGGACTGGGATGACGAAAATGTTTTTCATCGTTGTCCAATATTGGACGGGTAGCAAAAAGTGGATTTTCGGGGTCAAATGTTAACAGGACTGGTTGAAAAACTAGTTTTTATGACTGATCCG
>CAZSKF010000062.1:0-13493 GCA_964607405.1 uncultured Proteiniphilum sp.
GAATGATACATCCACCACGCCACATTAATGCAATGCCACCATAATTTAAGTTCCAGTTAAATTCTTTTGCCGCTTCCATCATCAGGTCATATCCTTGTGCATATGATATGATTTTTGAAGCATAGATAGCCTCTTCCAAGTCATTGATGAATTGTTGTTTATCGCCAATGAAGTTTGGTTTTGTTCCTTCTATATTCTCAGATGCTTTAACGCGCAATTCTTTTTGAGCTGACAAGCTGCGTGAATATACTGATTCGGCTATCAATGTTAAAGGAATACCCAGGTCTAGCGCTGTTGATGCTGTCCATTTGCCTGTTCCTTTTTGTCCTGCCGTGTCTAATATCTTTTCCACTAACGGACTTCCGTCTTCATCTTTAAATGCCAGGATGTCGCGTGTGATTTCAATTAAATATGAATCTAGTTTGCCTTCGTTCCATGTTTTGAATACTTCGTGCTGCTCAAAGGCATCCATACCAAGCAAGTCTTTCATCAAGTGGTATGCTTCGTTGATAATTTGCATATCTCCATATTCAATGCCGTTGTGAACCATCTTCACAAAGTGTCCTGCTCCATCTTCGCCTACCCAGTCGCAGCAAGGTACGCCGTTGTCAACTTTGGCAGAGATTGATTGGAATATATCTTTCACAAATGGCCATGCTTTTGGTGAGCCCCCGGGCATCATTGATGGGCCTGTAAGTGCACCTTCTTCGCCACCTGATACTCCCGTGCCAACAAATAGCAATCCTTTGCTTTCCACATATTCAGTTCTGCGCACTGTGTCAGGAAAGTGTGTATTGCCTCCGTCAATAATTATATCACCCGGCTCAAGAAGTGGGATAAGCTGGTCGATGAAATTGTCAACCGGCGCACCTGCCTTCACAAGCATCATTACTTTGCGCGGTGTTTCCAATGAGTTCACCAACTCTTCAAGTGAGTGGGCTCCAATAAAGTTTTTGTCTTTTCCGCGACCGTTTATAAAATTATCAACCTTTTCTACCGTACGGTTATACACCGCTACTGTGTAGCCTTTACTTTCCATATTAAGAACCAGGTTTTCGCCCATCACGGCCAAACCAATCAGTCCTATATCAGCTTTCTTTTTCATTTATGTTGTTTATTTAATTCTCTTTTTATCTTCTCACTCTTGCATTCCCGTCCCATATGCTCCACACCATTTCTTCATCGGCAGGCAGCGCATAGTCTGTAAGGAATGTAGTGGCCAGTGCACCAGTGGCCCAAGCAAATTGAACCCATTGATTTGCAGGTTTTTGTGTTAAGATAGAGTATAGAAGACCACCCACAAAACCATCACCGCCACCTATTCTGTCAAGAACTCTGATGGTGCGTAGCGGTGCAACGTGCCAATTGTCATTTTCATAAACAATTGCGCCCCAAAGATGTTCGTTTACACTTATCACTTCTCGCAATGTA
This sequence comes from uncultured Proteiniphilum sp., assembly GCA_964607405.1. Lineage (GTDB taxonomy): Bacteria > Bacteroidota > Bacteroidia > Bacteroidales > Dysgonomonadaceae > Petrimonas. The sequence goes on from CAZSKF010000062.1 coordinate 1,432, forward strand.
TTTGCAAAAACAGTTACGTTGGGGAATGTTTTTTTTGCATTCAATATCATACCCTTGAATGCGTCAATCGTTTCTTCAATATTCTCGCCTCCGGCTTTCGGTCCCGATACATTAAGGCATAGCTGAAAGTCTTCTTCGTTTCCTATTAATATATCTGATAGTGATGCTATCTCTGTAAATGCGGCATGTAGTTCATCCTCTCTCCCTTTCCAGAACGTGGCTCTGTGATTAAGGTCGAATGAAATTAATGTGCCATGTTTTTTTGCATATCTGGCTATCTCCAAGCAAAAATTGCTGGTTTCGGGTGATAGTGCTGCTATTAGTCCCGACAAGTGAACTATCTGCACACCTTCTTCTCCAAATATTCGCTCAAGATCAAAGTCTTTTACGCTTAGTGTTCTTCCCACCTCGCCCGCTCTGTCGTTTTGAACTCGTGGACCTCTTAGTCCGTAGCCACTATCGGCAACGTTAAACTGGTGACGGTATCCCCAAGGATCGCCCTGCTCCACCTCGGGACCTTCATAATCTATATGGCGTGCCTTTAAGTCCGATTTTATGAATGCAGCAATGGGGCTGTCTTTCACAAATGTGGTGAGTGCCTTTACAGGTAGTCCCAGTGATGATGCAATACTTGCAACGTTGGTTTCGGCACTAGTGGCGTGCATCTGAAACATATTGCTGCTATACACCGGCTGTCCGTTTACGGGAGTAATCCTCACACCCATGCTGGTGGGTGTGACAAGAGCGTATTTGAAATCTTTTCTTAAGTTTATCGACATGTTGTTATATAATGAGTTATGAAATTAAATACTAAAAGCATCAAAGCCACCATCTACTATTGCCACAGTGCCGGTAACAAACTTAGAGGCATCGCTTACCAAATAGTGCAATGTTCCCAATAGTTCCTCGGGTTGTCCAAATCGTTTGAATGGTGTGTGTGATATAATTGTGTTTCCTCTGTCGGTATAGCTCCCGTCTTCGTTGGTGAGTAGTGTTCTGTTTTGCTCAGTGATGAAAAAGCCGGGGCATAGTGCGTTAACTCTAAATTCTTCGCCAAATTTTAATGCCATTTCTCCGGCCATGTATTTTGTGAAGTTTGCCACAGCTGCTTTTGCGGCGCTATATCCTGCCACTCTGGTGAGAGGGCGTATAGCCGATGCCGATGATATATTAATTATATTGCCCTGCTTGGCTTCTACCATATATTTCGAGAATACTACAGTGGGTATAACTGTTCCCATAAGATTTAGGTCCACCACATTTCTGAAGTCATCAATCTTTAGGTCGAATATATTATTGTTGGGCCCAATGGTTGCACCAGGCATATTGCCACCTGCACCATTTATTAGTACATCTATTTTTCCGTATGCTTTTATTATATCTTCAGCATTTTGGTTCAACACCTCTTCGTTGGTCACATCCGTTTGAAGGAAGATGGCCTCGCCACCATTTTTCTTAACTGATTCTATAAGCTCATCGCCCTTTTGTTTGTTGCGTGCCAATACGGCAACTTTGGCACCGTGTGCTGCCAGGTATTCTACCATAGAAGCACCAAGCACTCCCGTTCCGCCGGTGATGACAACTACCTTATCTTGTATATTAAATAACTTGTACATATCTATTTCTCGTTTACTAATTAAAATTGAAAGAAGTTTTTGGCATTATAGTAGCATATGTTTTGCACCATTTGGCCTATAAATTCTATTTCTGATTTTGGCAAATGCCCTTTCTCTATATCATTGCCCAGCATATTGCAGAGTGTGCGCCTGAAATACTCGTGACGGGGATATGACAGAAAGCTTCTCGAGTCGGTAAGCATTCCCACAAACTTACTTATCAACCCCAAGTTTGATAATGAAGTCATTTGTGCTTCCATCCCTGTTTTTTGGTCTAAGAACCACCATCCCGATCCAAATTGTATCTTCCCGGCTATGGTTCCATCCTGAAAGTTTCCTATTGTGGAGGCAATCATATCATTGTCCCGTGGGTTGAGGTTGTATATAATAGTTTTGGTGAGCTTGTTGTCCTTGTCCAAGTTACTCAAAAACTTATTTAAACTGTTTGCAACGTTAGGATCGCTTATGGAGTCGAACCCGGTGTCGGGGCCAAGCTTGTTGAACAATCTTTTATTATTATTCCTAATCACTCCATAGTGAAACTGTTGCGTCCAGCCTTTTTCCCAATCCATTATGCCGCCTTCATACAGCATTGCCGATTTAAATTTGTCTATTTCAGCTTGTGCAAGTTCTGTGCCCGCAAGTGCTTTTTTGAAGATTTGATCTATCTCTTCATTAGTATAATCTTCAGCATAAAATTTTTCCATGCCATGATCGGATAGTTTGCATCCCACACTAGCAAAGAAATCATGTCGCACTCTAAGCGCCTTTATCAGTGTTTGGAATGAGTTGATCTCAATCTCTGAGGCTGACGAAAGCTTAGCTATATATTTTATGTAATCCTCGCCCGTTTCTATGCCCATAGCTTTGTCGGGTCGCCAGGTGGGTAATACTTTTATATCAAATCCCTCTTCCTTAAGTGCCAAGTGATACTCAAGGCTGTCTATGGGGTCGTCAGTGGTGCACACCACCTCCACCTTATATTTTTTCATAAGCCCTCGGGCCGAATATTCGGGAGTTTGCAACATGGCGGTGCATTGGTCATAAATCTCCTTTGCCGTGTTGCCGTTAAGTAGTTTGGTTACACCAAAGGCTGTTTTTAGCTCCAAGTGTGTCCAATGATACAGAGGATTTCTCATAGTATGTGGCACCGTGTTTGCCCACTTTTCAAACTTTTCCCAGTCGGATGTCTCCTTGCCGGTAATATAGTTTTCGTCCACACCGTTAGTTCTAAGTGCGCGCCACTTGTAGTGATCGCCTTCTAGCCATATCTGACCCAGATTGTCAAATTGTCTGTCTTGGGCAATCTCTTTTGGATCTAGGTGACAATGATAGTCGATGATAGGCAATTCCTTTGCGTATGTATGATATAGTTCTTTTGCGGCCTCTGTTTCCAGCAAAAAATCATCATGTATAAAATTACTCATATCTTATATTTTTGTGTTGTTTGTTGTTTACGTACACAGAGTATCTCAAAAAAATAGCTCTGATGGGTCAAAATTAATGAATATATTTATAAATACGCGCAAATGAGAGAAATAAATTCTCTTTGTAGTTATAAAGTGGTATGCTTTTGCTGCTTTTCTCCTGTTTCGTGACCTTTATTTTTATGCTCCAATTTGTTTGTTTGGTATTTTACACACAATTTGTTTCAACATATAACTACTCTTCTTTTGCTAAAACCATATGTTTGTTGCCCATCTTTTTTTTTAATGTTAAAACCACATATTTTTTGGCCTCCTATTTCAAAAATGCAAAAACCACATGTGTAAAATCACATAATCATCTGCGGAAGCACTTTCAACATGTGGTTTTACCTTCCCGGAATGCGGAATGTAAAAAAACTCTAATGAAAATGCATCAAAAAAACTGAGGAGTTAAAAACCACTAATGGTTTTAGCAAAAAAAATTCTGCGGATGGCAAAACCACATGTGGTTTTAGCAAAAACGAAACAGAAAATGCAAAAACCACATGTTTGTCACCCTTTCGCCGTTTGAAGATGGGTAAACCAATACTTTTATTGCCTCATTTTCGTTTGAAGATGGGTAAACAAATATGTGAATAGCCACATTTTTGGTTGGATATGTAGTGAAAAACACTTGTTTTTCTATTTCGCTCCTCCATTTGAGGTAAAGCCAATGTTTGTATGGGCATTTTCATTAATATTAGGCATTATCATCCATTAAATAGTGTGTTTCGTCTAAAAAATGTCATTTTGTCACGCCTAAAAGAAATTATATCTATATTTGTAATCAAAGATTTAAATCAAAATTTATCAATAGTATATGATGAAGAAGCGAGTAAGAATTAAGGATATAGCTGAGTTGGCCGGTGTATCGCCAGGCACAGTAGATAGGGTATTGCATAATAGAGGTAATGTTTCGGAGAAGGCTCGTTTGGCAATTGAGGAGGCTTTGAAGGAGGTGGATTATAAACCCAATATTCACCTTTCGGGGCTGTCTCTCAAAAAGACTTATGAAATAATTATTACCACACCACACTCTGCGCCCGGAGAGTATTGGGATAATATTCACGGTGGCATAAAGCTGGCGGTGGAGCAGTATGAGAGCATTAATATTAAATTCTCTTTCTTGACTTACGACCAATATAATATATATTCGTGTAGGGAGGTGTTTAGTCAGATAATTCAGCAATCGCCCGATGCGGTTATTATTGGTCCCACGTTTAATGAGGAAACCTGCAAACTGGTATCGGAGCTTACTGATAGGGAGATACCCTATGTGTTGGTTGACTCGATGATTGAAAACTCCAATCCATTGGCTTTCTATTCGGCCAATCATTATATATGTGGATATTTGATGTGTAAGCTGGTTTACTCATTGATTCCCGAAACTAGTGATATTGGTATCCTACAGGCCATCAGGGTGGGAGATCAGAGTGCCAACACTAGTATTTTGAGACGAAAAGGTGCATTTGATTATCTGAGTGAGAGCAATCGTTCTGATAAAGTTCACACTATGCTTTTTTCTGTGTATGAAAACGAGCAGAACGAAATCATGATGAATAAGTTCTTTGATAATCATCCCAACGTAGAGGGAATTATTGTGCTTAACTCGCGTGGCAACGTGGTGGCCGATTATTTGCACCGTAAGGGTATGGATAACATAAAGCTTGTTTGCATCGACTTGACGGACAAGAATATTCAGAAACTGAAGGATGGGCAGATTGATTTCTTGATTGATCAAAACCCCGACTATCAGGGCTACATGGCTATGAAAACTCTTTTGGAAAATCTTATTCTTAAGAATAGACCTAAGGTGGAGAACTATATGCCTCTTAATATTGTAACAAAAGAGACTGTTGACTTGCAGTTGGAGTTCAACTTATTGAAACGAATTTAGAATTGCGATAAAACCTAATTGCTATTTTGTTGTTACTATAAGTTATGAGAAGAGAGAAAATTAAATTTACAAATTCAAGGGGCTTAGAGCTGTCTGGTTTCTTGGAGCTACCCGAAGAGGGTTCTCCAAAGGCCTTTGCCATATTTTCGCATTGCTTCACTTGCAATAAAAATTTGATTAACGTGAAGTTTATTTCCGAAACACTAAGCGAGAATAGAATTGCTACTCTGCGCTTTGATTTTTCGGGACTTGGCGATAGCGAAGGAAACTTTGTGGAAACAGATTTCACTTCTAATATTGACGACTTGATGCATGCTGCTAAGTTTTTGGAGGATAACTATGAGGCGCCCGAGCTTTTGGTAGGCCATTCACTTGGTGGGGCTGCCACAATATTGGCTGCCGATAAGATAGAATCTGTTAAGGCTGTCACCACCATTGGCACGCCATCCACACTTGAGCATATTCAAAGAGTATTTACCGACAAGATGGACGAAATCATGAGCAAAGGAAGTGCTATGGTGGATGTGGCGGGTAGAGAAATGGAAATAGGTAGAGTACTTGTTGAGGACCTATCCAGGTATAGCATCAAGAAGGCTCTTAACAGCCTGCGAAAGCCAATACTGATAATGCATTCGCTTGAAGATTCGATGGTTGGTATAGATCATGCTACTAATATATTCATGGCGGCACATCATCCCAAGAGCTTTGTATCGTTGGATAAGATAGACCACCTGATTACGAACATTAAGGATGCCAGATACGTGGGTAGCCTGATAAGTGCTTGGGCTGCCAGATATATTTAGAGATATTATTTCTCAAAGTGGTGGTCGTCCCAATACTTGCTGAAGGTGTGTCCCCATCTGAAGCCTAGTTTTCTGAATTCGCGTACCACTGCATGATTAGGATATAGTGTGCCATTTATGGTGGTATCTAATATAGCGCCCTCAGGCTGATTGGGGCGCTTTTCTTTTTTCCATCTCAGGGGATTGAAGCGTGGATTAATGTCTATGGCCATGCCTTGGGCATGTTTTGAGTAGGTTATATTGCGGTAGCAAAAGCTGTATGAGTTGTTGTCGTCCATTGATAGGCTGTCGCTCCAGTTGTATTTGACAATTGGTATGGCTTTTTCAACCACAAACTCGTTTTCGAGCATAAAGTCAAACATATGTTTTATGTCTGCTTCAATCTTTTTGTTGCTTAATATCTGTCCTTGATGAATGGCACCGTCTGTAGAGATATACTTAACGTCAAACAAAACTAATTGATCTGTCACATCCTTTGGTGCTTTGGTGCCCAGTAGGGCTTCTTCCATAGTCATGTTTGAGTCTATGATTATTTCATATTTTACTTCTGCAACTATAGTATCTGTAGGTATGATTGATACGTCAACCGCATGAATCTCCCTATTTTCATTATTTGTTTTGCATGAAGAGAGAGTCATCATCAGTGAGATGAGGAGTAATACTGACTTTGTTATAATGTTCATTTTGTATGTCAGGTTAGCTCCAGGTCAAACTCATCAGATAGTTTTTGCAGAGATGGGTTTTCTTCTACCAGCTTTTCAAACATGTCTCTGGGTGTAACAGGTTTTGTCAAAACTGGTGCTTCCGAAATGATAATTTGCATTTTGATATCATCGTTTTGCAATTCCTTTCTGAGGTATGTCATCAAATCAAGGCTCGAGTCCTCCAGATAACTTTTATTCATTTCGGTGCTCACAGTTATAGAGAAGGTGGTTTCGTCAACCAGCTTTGGTTTGCTTATTTGCATTGTGTTCTTTAGTAAAACCTCTTCCTGTAGTTGGTTTGCATACTCTTCCCATTTGGCTGTCAGCTGTTGTTCCGAAAATTTATTCTTGTGTTGCGTTGCCTGAGCATTTGTTTGTGGGGTCTCTCTGTTGTATTCCACCTCTTTTTCCTTTGCCATGGATGATAGAGATACACCCAATCCTAATGCTTTTTCTTTTGTTTTAGGCTTTTTCGGCACTTCTGGCACTGTTGGTGTCGGGGTAGTGCTTGCAACTGGCGTTGCAGAAGTATTGGCCTGTGGTTGGGCATTCTGTTGTGGGGCTACATTGTTGGCAGGACTAGGTTCTGCCTTTGGCATTGGCTTTATCTCTTGCGTAGCGGCAGGTTGTGGGTTTGGGTTTTCAATTAGCTGACATAGCTTGATGAATGTAAGCTCAAGCAATAGTCTTTTGTTTTTGCTTAATCTATATTCCAAATCGCTTTTGTTGGCAATTTCAATGGCGCTGTACAAAAACAGGTTGCTGCATTGCTGTGCCGTTGTGATGTATCTTTCTCTGATTGATGCGCCTACTTCAAACAGTTGTGCTGAGGCAGGGTATTTGCATACCAGCAAGTCTCTAAAGTGTGATGCTATGCCGCTGATGATGTATTGTCCTTCAAAACCTCTGTTGAGGATATCATTGAGTATTAATAGTGAGTTGACTACATCGCCGTTCAATATTGCTTCAGTTAGCTTGAAGTAATATTCAAAGTCGAGTACGTTTAGGTTCTCTATTACTGCCTTGTAGGTAACTTGTCCCGCCGTGTAACTTGCCGTTTGGTCAAAAATGGACAGGGCGTCTCTCATTCCTCCATCAGCCTTCTGAGCAATGATGTTGAGAGCTTCGGGTTCGGCAAATACATTCTCTTTTGTGGCTACATATTGTAGGTGATCTACTATGTCTGATACACTAATTCTGTTGAAGTCATATACCTGACATCTTGAAAGGATGGTTGGTATAATTTTATGCTTCTCGGTAGTGGCTAGTATGAAAATTGCATGTGCAGGCGGTTCTTCCAATGTTTTTAGGAATGAGTTGAAGGCTGCTTGCGATAGCATATGCACCTCGTCAATGATATATACTTTATATTTACCTATTTGCGGAGGTATTCTAACCTGATCTATTAGCGATCTGATATCATCTACCGAGTTGTTGGACGCGGCATCAAGCTCGTGTATGTTGTATGAACGTTGCTCATTGAAAGACACGCATGATTCGCACTCGTTGCAAGCTTCATGCTCGTCTGTGAGGTTCATGCAGTTTATTGTTTTGGCAAAGATGCGGGCACAAGTGGTTTTGCCAACACCACGCGGTCCACAAAACAAGTAGGCGTGCGCCAACTTGCTTGTAGCAATTGCATTTTTTAGTGTTGTTGTTAGTGCCTCCTGCCCTATTACTGATCTAAAAGTTGACGGTCTGTATTTCCTAGCCGAAACAATATAGTTGTCCATATTTATTTTGATATTATGAAAGACAAATGTACAAAAAAATATCAATTAGTCAATTCGATAATTGTTTGGGTAGTGCTATTCCACGTTTTTTTGTACTTTTACAAAATGAAAATAAAACCATCAATGTTCAACAAACTAAACTCACACTTTTTGCTGCTGGTAATGGCTATGTTTGCCGTTTCATGTTCTTCCAGCAAGCATGCTCACTCAGACTCGGGCGATATTGATAATAGCTTGATTTCTGAAGAGCTAATATTGGTTCCCGATTCTTTTGTACTTCCTGATATGCCCGAAGAGCTAACCGATTCGGACTCTCGCGCAAGATACTTAGTGTCGCACTATTGGGATAGATTTGATTTTTCGAACGAGTCTTTAATTGAAAAGCCTGAAATCACGGAACAGGCATTTGTAGATTATATCAATATTCTATATTATGTTTCTTTTGATGAGGTTAAAGAATCACTTAAGTCAACTATGAAACAAGCGGAAGTAAATGCAGAGATGTATAATCACTTTGCATTCTTGTTTGATAAGTATTTGTATGAGCCTGACTCTCCATTTAGAAATGACAATTTCTATATTCCCGTTTTAGAAGAGATAGCGAAGTCGCCACTTCTTAAGGTTGAGGATAAGGAGCGATATAGTTTTCAGCTTCAGATGTCGAAGAAAAATAGAGTGGGGCAGACAGCCAATGATTTTACATATACTTTGGCTTCGGGCGAGTCACAAAAGCTTAGTTCATTGAAGAGTGAATATACTATTCTGATGTTCTCTGACCCCGATTGTGGTACTTGTGCGCAGGCTACCAGAATGTTAGCAGAATCGGAGGTAATTAATAAGGCATTACTGTTAAACTCTCCTTCGCGTGTGATGCTCACTATACTTACTGTATATCCAGATGATGATGTGGAGGGATGGAAAGCTAGCTTAAGTGCTCAGCCCGCCAATTGGATTCATTCTTATGATAAGGATATGAAAATAGCGGTTAACAAGTTGTACAACATAAAGGCTTTTCCAACACTGTATTTGCTTGACAAAAACAAGAAGGTCATTCTTAAGGATACAACTATAGATACTTTAGAGTCGTTCTTTGAGATTCCTTGATTGTACCGACTGCACAAAAAGGCATAAATCATTTCTTTAATAATGGTTTATGCTTTTTTGCTTTTTGAGCAAATCATTCATATCTTTGCGTATAGGGTTGATTTTAATGCTGTTCGACTCTTTGGCGTTTATACTGAAACACGAATTATTTATCTAATTTATAAAATATCAAATGAAAAAAATTTATCTGTATGTGGTGGCTTTGCTGGCTATGTCTTTATTTGTGTCAGCTTGTGTTAATAGCAAATCTGAATCTAAATCGGAGGTGAAAATTGAGAAGTGGATACAACTATTCAATGGGAAGGACTTGCATGACTGGGAGGTCAAGATTAAAGGTTATGAGTTGGGCGACAATTTTGGTAATACTTTTAGAGTAGAAGATGGTTTGATGAGGGTTAGCTATGATCAGTATGATACTTTTGATGAGAGATATGGTCATGTATTTTATAAAGGTGAGTTTTCTAATTACATACTTCGTGTTGAGTACCGCATTTATGGAGAGCAATGTCCCAATGCTCCGGGATGGGCTTATCGCAATAGTGGTATAATGGTTCACGGACAACCTGCGGCTTCTATGGACTTGGATCAGGATTTCCCAACCTCGATAGAGGTTCAGTTGCTTGGAAGTGACTCTACTGTTACTCGTACTAATCTGAATGTGTGTACACCGGGAACAAATATTGTGATTGATGATGAGCTTATTCTTGATCACTGCACTAATTCTTCTTCTGAGTTTTTCTTTGGTGATGATTGGATCACTGTTGAGGTGGAAGTGCGTGGTAATGACGTGATAAATCATATTGTTAATGGCGAAACCGTAATGACTTATAGCAAACCACAACTTGACGACAGAGATTCTACTTTCCCCAAGCTTGTAGAATTAAATGGTGGTGATATTATGCTTCACAAAGGTACTATCTCGTTGCAAAGTGAAGGACACCCAATTGATTTTAGAAAAGTTGAGATTAAAATTCTTGATTAATTGAACTAATATAATCTATAGAATTGATATACATGATATCATTCTTTTTGATATCATTTCAATACATGAGTATTGTTTCATGTATTTGCATGAAACAATAAATAATTAACTCTTTAAAAATTTACATTAAATGGAAACAAATTTCGAAAACCAACAACCGGCTATGCCTAGAATCGGAGACAAAGCTCCTTCGTTTACTGCCAAAACTACTCAAGGGGACATCAACTTTCCAGATGATTACCTTGGTAAATGGTCAATCTTATTTAGCCATCCTGCAGACTTTACACCTGTGTGCACGTCCGAGTTCATGACTTTTGCAAGTATGCAGGATGAGTTTGATGCTCTTAACTGCCAATTGGTGGGTCTTTCTGTTGACGGACTTTACAGCCATATTGCATGGTTGCGTACTATCAAAGAGAAAATTGAATATAAAGGAATGAAGAACGTTGAAGTCAAGTTCCCTCTTATTGAAGATATATCGATGAATGTTGCTTCAAAATATGGAATGATATCTCCAAAAGAAAGTGCCACTCAAGCAGTGCGTGCAGTATTCTTTGTTGATCCGAAAGGAATAATCAGAACTATTGTTTATTATCCACTCTCATTAGGTCGCAATTTTGATGAACTAAAACGTATCCTTATTGGATTGCAAACGGCAGATGAGTTTGGCGTTGCACTTCCTGCAGACTGGCGTCCGGGTGATGACGTGATTGTTCCTACAGCGGGCTCTTGCGGAGTGGCTCAGGAAAGAATGGATAGTAAAGATGAGGATGTAACATGCTACGATTGGTTCTTTTGTACTAAAAAGTTATCAAAAGAAGTAGTAGAGAATGCTTTGTATAAAAGCTAATTGATTGCTATTTAAATGCTCTTTAAAGGGTATTTAAACACAAACAAAAAATCCCGCTCTCGATATTCGAGGCGGGATTTTTTATATATCTAAAATTGTGTGATTACAATTTTGGACCAGCAGGTACTAATGCTTTACCAGCTTCGTTGCCTGTAAACTTGTTGAAGTTTTTGATGAAACGCTCAGCTAAGTCTTTAGCTTTTACATCCCATTGTGCAGCGTCAGCATATGTGTCGCGTGGGTCAAGGATAGCGCTATCAACACCATTCAATTCAGTTGGTACTTCGAAGTCGAAGTATGGCATTGTTTTAGTTGGAGCATTGTTGATTGATCCGTCAAGGATAGCATCAATGATACCACGTGTATCTTTAATAGAGATACGTTTTCCTGTACCATTCCAGCCAGTGTTTACCAAGTAAGCTTTAGCACCAGATTTCTCCATCCGTTTTACAAGCTCTTCAGCATATTTAGTTGGGTGTAGTGACAAGAAAGCAGCACCGAAACAAGCAGAGAAAGTAGGAGTTGGCTCAGTAATACCACGCTCAGTTCCTGCAAGTTTAGCTGTAAATCCTGATAGGAAATAGTATTTAGTTTGCTCTGGTGTCAAGATAGATACCGGAGGCAATACACCGAAAGCGTCAGCTGAAAGGAAGATTACTTGTTTAGCAGCAGGTCCTTTTGATTGTGGCTTAACGATGTTTTCGATGTGATAAATTGGGTATGATACACGAGTATTCTCAGTAACTGAGTTGTCGTTGAAATCAATAGTACCGTCTTCAGCAACAGTAACGTTCTCTAATAGAGCATCACGTTTGATTGCTTTGAAGATGTCTGGTTCTGATTCTTTATCAAGGTTGATAACTTTAGCGTAACAACCACCTTCGAAGTTAAATACACCTTCGTCATC